>JAYTRS010000130.1:0-1971 GCA_043746065.1 Bacteroidota bacterium
GACTATTGCAAGTTGGCACATAAGTATAATCGCAAATAGCATATTGTGCTGGAATGTTAGAGCCACCAGAATTATCTACAAAACAAGCATTGGTAAAGCCGTTCCAATCTCCCAAAGGAGCATAGGGTGTTGGTGTTAATGGGTCAGTGCCATAACTTATACCGCAATAAGTGGCACTGAATAAATTTACTATAAAACTACTTTCTACATCTTGCGAAGTCGTACGGTATAGTTTTATTTTATAAATTTGATTTGTATTTAAACTTGCAGTAGTAATGTAAAGGGTGCTATCAGTAGCATTGCTTAAACTATCAATAGCCATTAACGTTAGCGCCCCACAATTACCACTATAAAATTCTATTTTAGTAATTTTAGTATTGGAGTTATTGTTTCTATTTATTAGGGTAATAATAGCATTACTTGTAGTAGGTATATAATTATACCAACCTATACTGCCACTATTAACTATTAAATTGGTATAAGTACCTGTTGTAAGTGTAGGGGTGGTGCTACAATTGGGGTTGGCAATTTGTGCCTTTAAACCCAATACACTAAATACTAAGAGAATTAGAATTAAGAAATTTTGTTTTGTTTGTTTCATACTTAAAGTTTTTAGTTGTTTAATATTTGTTATTTGAAATACATTTTAAAATTACAGGTCTTAATTTTCTTAATCTCTCTATCACAAAAATTAGGCGTGAACCTCTGCTGTAATATTCTCAACTTAACGAGGTGTCTGGAAAGAACCTTTGCGAATTGAAAAGAACAGAAAGAAGCACACGCCGTTGGACGTGTTACTCTAACTGTCTTTTGTCGCATTTTAGTTTTCCAGACTTTTTTCGTTAACAAAAGGACATTAAGCAACGCTTAATTGGTTTTATATTTAGTTTTACATAGTTTTCGTTTTTAGTATAGTAAATGTAGTGTATGGTTTTTATAAATACAAACTTTTGTTAATTAAATTTTGGTAACGTTAAAATGATATTTTAATTACATTTTCTAAAAAAAAGAAAATAATTATTAAAAATTGCCATGTTAAGAATTCTGCATTAAACGTTCCTCTATAAAATCACATCCTTCATCGAAGAATACACATTGCTCCACAAACGTTCCATAAACATTACTTAAATATGAATATACATTCTATGTATCGTCCTGTGTCGTCCTGAAAAAAGTTGACAGTGTTGTTGATTAATCCTGATATTGGTTTACACTGTAAATATTAAAAATAAATAAAACTCATTAATTAGCAATTAAAAGTGAGTGCTGATTGAATAATAAAGGAATAATTTTATTTTAAATTAAAACAAAAAATAAAATTTATTATTCAAGTATGGAAATGATTAGGTTAGAATATAGCGAAGAACAAGGGTGCTTTCATTTTAAATATAAATTTCACGAACCAAAAATATTTGGTTGGATAGTTATTTGTAATAAAATATCTTATAATCAAGCCTTAGAATTTGCTAATTTAATATTAGAAAAATATCCAAAAATTAGTTTAGAAAACAAGAGTGATAATCAAGACGATTATCCGCCTGTATATGTAATAAAACAGGAATTTGTAAATTTTCTTTTGACCTAAAACTAAACTAAAATAACTTAAAGATAGTAAAACATACAAAAAAGTGAGTGATAGCGAAATCGTAACTAAGTAATTTTGATTTATAAAATTAAAATAAATGGAAGGGTTATCAATTATAGAGGGTCAAACTCTTAGAAAGTGGGAACAAAGATTATTAAACATTGAGCAAAATCAATTAGCATTAATGAAGTTAATTAATAATTTAATGCCACCAATAAGTCAAAGTAATATTCCAGATTTTATTTCAATTGTAGATGCAAGTAAAAAATATCATGTAAGTAAAGTAACAATAAATAATAAAATTAAATTATTTGAAAAAAGTAATAATAAAGAAATTGACAGATTGCAGTCAGGCAAATATTATTTAATAAATGAGGCCGAGTTAC
>JAYTRS010000131.1:0-1966 GCA_043746065.1 Bacteroidota bacterium
GGTATTTATCTACCAATTCTTGTACATAATTTTCGCCAAAATGCTGGTGCCCCGTTTCATAAGCTTCTAAAATATGTGCATTAGGTTTTGTTTTAGATACCGCAATAAGTGTAACCGAAGGCGGAATAGAATTTTTTAAATTTAATATATTTTGTGTAATCGACATGCTTACAATTATTTTTTATAATACGTTTTGTTAGTTAACACATTATTAGTATAGTTTTGTATAAAAGCATTGGCATAGTTTTGCAACTTTCTTTCAGCATTACTATTTTTTCCTTTCATTGATGTTGTTAAAAGGCTATCGCGCTTAAAATTATATACTTGGGTAATTACATTATTATTTAAAACGTACTGCAAACTATCGTTAATAACAAAAAAATTAGGCGCGTTGTAATAAATGGCAGTGTTGTTTGTTTGCGAAAATACGCTTTTACCAAACGAAAAATAAGGCTCGTTATAATTCATATAATTTAAAATACTTGGCAAAACATCTATTTGCTGCACCGTTTTATTAGAAGTACCAACTAACTCATTATTTTTATAAAATAATAGTGGAATGGAATATTGCCCAACAGGGTTGGCGTAAAATGGGTCGTTAGAAATGCCTGTATGGTCGGCTGTTAAAATAAATAAAGTATTTTTAAACCAGGCTTGTTTTTTTGCTTCGTTAAAAAATTTACACAAAGCATAATCGGTATAGCCTATGGTTTCTATAATTTCTAAACTACCTTTTTTAAATTTATTTTTATGTTGAGTGGGAATGGCGTAAGGATTATGAGAACTTAATGTAAACACACTTGTAAAAAAAGGTTGTTTAAATGTTGTCACTTGTTTTACCATGTTTAATAAAAAAGGTTCGTCCCAAATGCCCCATTGTCCGTCATAATCTGCCTCATTATTATATTCTGTTCGGCCATAATACATATCAAATCCAGCAAGGGTTGAAAACGAATTAAAATTCATGGTGCCATTAGTACCACCATGAAAAAATGAAGAATAATATCCTTTTTGTTTTAATAAATTAGGCAGGGTTTGTAAGGTATTGTTGCTGTAAATAGAGTTACTATAATGATCTTGCATTAAACTTGGCATAGAAGCAAGTATGGCAGGAATACCGTCAATAGACGTTTTACCATTTGCATACGCATTTGTAAATACCAGTGAGTGGCGCATTAAACTATCTAAAAAAGGCGTGTAACTTTTGCGATTACTAATGCCTGTAAATTCTTTTGAAAAACTTTCTAAAATAATAACGCACACATTTACGTTTTTGAATATGCCAGTATCGGGCAAATGTACGGGGTTAAAGTTTTTTAATTCATCAGCTAAGGGCATTAACTGCAAGGGTTTTAACTCGTTTAACTCTATTGTTTTTAAAATAGAAAATGGCGTGTTTAAAACCAATGGTGCATATTGTGGTTTAACATACAATGCCGCATCTAACATCACAATAGGCACACGCTGAAAGCCACCCCTAATGGCTAAAACGGTAAAAAAAACGATGACAGTAAATAGTACAACTGTTTGTAAACCATTTTTAAAGTTTAAAATTACTTTCTCTAAATTTTGACTTGAACCTATATAATTATACAGCTTTACAACAACCCAAACCAATACTATAAATACAAGTATTAAATACCAGTAATCTTTTAAAAAATGTGGTACTAGTTTTAAAAAATCGGTTTGTCCACCAAACATAAGTGTAAATACTTCAAAGGTGCTGCGCTTTTGGTTGTATGGGAAGTAAGCTACATCTATTAAATTAAATGCAATAGCTAAACAATTAGTACTAATAAAAATTAGTTTTAATAATTGTTGATAGTTTTTATGGTAATAAAAATTAAAGGGCAGTATGGCTAAAAGTATATACAAACTATTTGTACCTGCTATACCAAAGGCATCAAAACGTAAGCCATACAGTAATACTTTTAAAAAATCGCTAACAGACGTGTTGTTAAAATAA
>JAYTRS010000132.1:0-18326 GCA_043746065.1 Bacteroidota bacterium
CGAGGATGCCTTAAAACAAGAAGTTTACGTCTACAAAATAAAATACAAAGATTTAGACGGTAAAATAAATTACAAAACTGGACACGTTAGTTTAATTAAATAAATAAGTAATAAAAAAGTTTGTTATAAAAAAAGTCGCAACATAATGCGACTTTTTTTATTTTAAAATAATGCCTTAATGGTAATACCTACAAAAATTAAAAAGTTAAATTTGCATTAAACTAATTTTTTTGATTTACTTAACTTATAACGATGCACCAAGTGGTATATATAATAGCCAAGTAATTGATGTTGTAAACTATTTAAATACCATTCAAAACACACAAAAAATTACTTTAGTCGCTCTAATTTCTATAAGAGATTTTAAAAAAAATAAATTAAAAATTAAATTACAACTACCTAAAAGTATTGTTATTCCTATGTTTCCTAAAGTTGGACTGTGGCGTTTTAATACCATACAATTATTTTTTGTGTGCTTAGTTTTAAATAGTAAACAAATTATTGGCCGTGGTGCGTTTGCTACAAATTTGGCATTAACATTAAAAAAAATAAAAATTATAAAAAAGGTGATTTTTGATGCCAGAGGCGCTTATTATGCAGAATTAACAGAATACACTGTTGTTGATAATAAAAAAATTATTTCACAAATAAAAAATATTGAAAATAAAGCTATTAGCTGTTCTGATTATAGACTGGCAGTTTCAGATGCATTAGTAGGGTATTGGAAAAAAAATTATGACTATCATTCGCAAAATCATGTTGTAATACCGTGTACATTAAGTACTGATTTTATTTTTGAATTTCCTACCCAAAATCAATTAAAAAATTTAAAACAGCAAACTACTTTTTTAAAAAATGAAGATATTGTTTTAGTTTACTCAGGCTCCTCCGCTGGTTGGCAATCCTTTACTTTATTGGAAGAGTGGTTGTTAAATGCTTTCAAAAATAATGAACATTTAAAATTAATAATGCTTACTAATCATCCAACTCAAAATTCTACTTTTTTTGATGTGTATAAAAATAGAATTTACACCAAATGGTTACAGCCAAGCGAAGTAAAAGAAATGCTCTTAATTGCTGATTATGGCTTAATGTACCGAGAGGATACGGTCACCAATCAAGTAGCATCGCCCGTTAAATTTGCCGAATATTTAAGTTGTGGCTTACAAATTATTACATCAAATAATTTAGGAGATTTTTCTGATTTTGTAAAAACTAAAAACTGTGGCTTTGTATTGCCCACACAAATTATTTTTACTCAGGTAGATTATAGTACTAAAAAACAAAACAATAATTTAGCCATGCAGTTTTTAATTAAACAAAACTATAAACAAAACTATTTAAAACTTTTAGCATGCGAATAGCCTTAATTACCGATGGAATATGGCCTTATGTACTAGGAGGCATGCAAAAACACTCGTTTTATTTGTGTAAATATTTAGCGCAAAATAAAGTAAATATTGATTTAGTACACTTTAATAATAGTAATTACGATATTAATAAATTAGAATTTTTTACAGACGAAGAAAAAAAATATATTAATTCTATTATTGTAAATTTCCCAAAAAGTTTTCCGTTTCCTGGGCATTATATTTATAACTCCTACAAGCATTCTAAATTAATTTTTGAGACATTAAAAAATAATATTAATGCTTATGATTTTATTTATACCAAAGGCTTTACAGGTTGGTATTTAATTAATCAAAAAAAAATAGTTCGTAGTAAAATTGGCGTAAAATTTCATGGATATGAAATGTTTCAAAAGCCACCTAACTTTAAAATTAAATTACAAAATATTTTTTTATTACAGCATCCTGTAAAAAAAATATCACAAAATGCAGATGTTGTTTTTAGTTATGGTGGGAAAATTACAGAAATAATTAAAATAATTGGTGTTGCCGACTCTCAAATTTTTGAATTGCCATCAGGGGTAGAATCTTCGATAGTTACACCAGTTATAAAACCCACTTCCGAAAAAATTAAATTTTTGTATTTGGGTAGATACGAGCGGCGCAAGGGTATTGAAGAATTAAACCAAGCCATTTTAAACATACAAGATAAAGATTTTGAATTTCATTTTATTGGCCCTATTCCTTCACCAAAAAAATTACAACACAAAAATATTATTTATCATAACGAGGTGCGCGATAAAGAATTATTAAATACTTTAATTAAAAGCTGTGATGTTTTAGTTTGCCCAAGTTGGAGCGAAGGCATGCCAAATGTTATTTTAGAGGCTATGGCAAATGGCTTAGCTGTTTTAGCCACTAATGTTGGTGCTACTAATGTTTTGGTAAACGATAAAACAGGTTGGTTAATTGAACAAAGTAATACTGTTGATATTGAAAAAACGCTTATTGAAATTATTAATACTAATAAAACAGAAGTTGATTTAAAAAAACAAACTGCTTTACATTCCATCTCTCAAAATTTTGTTTGGGAAAAATTAATTATAAAATTAATTAACGAATTAAAAAATACAGCTTAACATTAATTATTAAGTGCATCCGCCACTACAAAGGTACTTCCACCTACAAAAATTAAATCGTTTTTTTTATATGCTTTTTTTGAAGCTGTTAATCCTTGTTTTACCGATGGATAAGAAGCACCATTTAGTTTAATTTTTTTTGCAGCGAATAACAACTCATCTTCATTCAATGCCCTTGGCACACTTGCTTTCACAAAGTAGTAAATAGCATTTTTAGGTAAGAGCTTTAAAATTTTTGTAACATCTTTATCATTTACTGCGCCAAAAACAAAATGTAATTTTTTAAACTTTAGTTGTGCTAAATTTTTTAATACTTGCTTTATACCATCTTCGTTATGCCCCGTATCAGCTATAATTAAAGGGCTTTTAGATATTTGTTGCCAACGCCCATTAAAACCTGTTAGTTTACAAACATTTTTTAAAGCGGAGTGTATAGTTTTTTGAGAAATACTAAAATTATTACTTTTTAATACTTCAATTGTATTTAAAACACCCAATACATTTTTTAATTGGTAAGTACCAAGTAAATCTAAATTATAAGTTATTTCTTTTTTAGTTTTAGTATTTAAAATGGTTGGCGCTAAAAATTGTTTTTTAAGTTTATAAGAAATAATTTTAAAATTTTTATCTGCAAATTGTATTGGCGCATTTTGCTTTTTTGCAATGTTAGTAAATACATTCTTTATTTTACCTTGCGTTTGGCCTACAACCACGGGTGTTTTAGGTTTTATTATACCCGCTTTTTCAGTAGCAATTTTTTGTAACGTATTGCCTAATAAATTTACATGATCAAAACTAATGTTGGTAATTAAAGATACTAAAGGGTTTATAATATTAGTAGAATCTAATCTTCCACCCAAACCAACTTCTATAACCGCAACATCAACTTTTTGATTAGCAAAATAATCAAAAGCCAAACCCACGGTCCATTCAAAAAAACTAGGCTCAATTTTTTCAAATTCGGTTTTATGTTTTTCTACAAAATTTACAACATATTTTTTTGAAATAAGTTTGCCATTAATTTTTATACGTTCTCTAAAATCGATTAAATGTGGCGATGTATATAAGCCAGTTTTGTAACCTGCTTTTTGTAAAATAGCCGCTAACATGTGGCTACTACTACCTTTACCATTAGTACCTGCTACATGAATACATTTTATTTTTTTATGAGGGTGATTTAAAACCTCAACTATTTTATAAGTATTATCTAAATTAGCTTTATAAGCTGCGGCACCAATACGTTGGTACATAGGCAAACGGGCAAAAAGATAATTAAGAGTTTGTTGGTAAGTCATTTTTTAATAGCCAGAGATTGCATGGATTTCGCAAATTATTTATTATAGTAACTATTAATCTGTGTCATCAGAGAAATCTGTGGCAGTTTTAATATTAATCAAAAGCAAACACAATGGTTATAGTACCTTTTTGCTCTTCAAATTTTCCATCTACATTAAATTTAGTACCTAAGGCTGTTTGTTTTGCTTTAGCTTTTAATAGTGCACTGCTAGTGGTTGTTCCTCGTCCGTTAGGATTCGCTTCAATCACATTGCCCTCACTATCTACCGTAATTTCAACCACTACTTTCCCTTCTTCTTTTGTATCTGTTGGTAATTTTGGCTTTATAACTACTGCTCTTCCAATTAAAGAAATGCCAATTTTACTACCAGGGTCGTTACCAAGCCCACTCCCTGGACCTTTTCCTGGCCCATCGCCGCCGCCATCTCCTGTTCCGTGCCCACCATTACCATTTTTAAAAGGATCTCCGTTTGGGTCGCCATTCTCACCTGGCTTATCATTGTTGCCTATCCCCCCACCATTTTTGCCATTATTTTTTTTAAATTTTTCGGCTAAAATTTCAGCAGCTGTTTTTGGTTTTATTACCTCTACTTTTTTTGGTGTAATTACAGTAGTCTTGTTATCTTTTACTTCGGGCGAATTTTTTTTATCGTTAACTACTTCGGCATTTGGATCATTAATTGTTTCTTCGGTTGGTTTTGTTTCTGTCACCACATCTGTTACTTTGCCTACACTTCCATATTCTACATTATCATTTCCCGCATCCATAATTCCTAATGCCATTTCTTGTCCACCACCACCACCATTTTCGGGAAAAGGAGGATTAGAGGTAACTAAACTAAATAATAATAAAAACAATAATAATAAGCCAAAAATTATGAGTGTAATTGTAGCTGAAATTAAGTTGTTTTTATTTTCTTCTGCTTGTGTTAATTGCATAGGTATTTATACGAATATTTTTATTATAAGTTTCATTTTGTTTGTGAAGCTAAGCGAAGTCAAAGTCTATTGATTCACTACTTCGACTCCACTCAATATGATATACTATTTATTAGGTGCCGTTGCCAACACAGGTTTGCATTTTAATTTAATACTTATTGTCATAATATCGGCAATAACTTGTATAGGTAAATCCTTATCTAAGTGCATAAACAAAGGCGGTTCAATTAATTTATTTGAATAAGCAGCAATTTCGGCTTCTAAATTTTCTGGATTAATTTCTTTATTGTTTATGTAATATTTTTTATCCTTTGTAACAGCCAAATGAATTGGTTTTTTTTCCGTATCTAATGTTTGGTTGGTGGTTGATTTTGATAAATTAATTTTAATACTATTAGGGCTAACCATAGTAGATATAATTAAAAAAAACAGCATTAAAAAAAACATGATATCGCTTAACGAATCTGTACTTACCTCTGCATCTCTATGTTTTTTGCGTAATCCCATTCCTATTAGTGTTTAGTTATTGGTTATTAGTTCTCAATACTGTTTCTATTTAAAACTAAAAACTCATCATTAAAAATTATTTTGAAGGTTCATTCAACATATCTAAAAACTCAATTTGAGTATCTTCCATACGATGCGCTAATTTATCAATACGTGTATTTAGCCAGTGGTAGGCCACAAAAGCAAACACACCAACTACTAAACCACCAGCACTAGTAATCATTTTTTGATACAAACCGCCTGATATTACTTCAATTTCTACTGTTTTAGCTAATGAAATAGAATAAAATATTTTAATAACGCCAATAATTGTCCCAATAAAACCAAACATAGGGGCTATACGCCCAATAATGTTTAATATGTTTAAGTTTTTTTCGAGCTTAGCAATTTCATTAGCGCCACTTTTATTCATCGCCTCTCTAATTTCTTGCACCGGCTGCCCTATACGGCTTACACCTTGCTCAATCATAGTGCTTTCGGGTGTATTGTTATTTTTACACATTAGTTTTGCATTCGCAATGTTACCGCTGTGTATCATTTCTTTTAAGCTTAGCACCAAATTATTACTTTTTTTAGAAGCTTTGCTAATAACTAATAAGCGCGTTATTAAAACATAAATACTTACTATAAATAATAAAGCCAAGGGTATCATAATTGGCCCACCTTTAGCAATCATCTCAAATAGCGAAATTTTTGTTTCCGTTACTTCGGGCGTTGTTGCTGTCGATTGAATGCCTGTAACGGCTGGCTTTAACGAATCAGCAACAGTATTTATTACTGCGCTACCTGTTTGTAAAATAAAATTTAGCATATACATGTATTGTTTTACGAAATTATTTTAAAAATTGTAAGTAATTTGTATTACATAAAATGCTTTTAAACAGTTGGTTGTTTATATAACTGAAAATAATTGTTTGGTTACAAAAAAATTAAAACTGCCACAAATTCCACAAATATCACAGATTTTTTAAATCCATTAATCTGCTAAATCTGCGGCAAAAAATTAATTTTTTGTTTTTAACAACCCTGCCATCTCAACCAAACGAATAAATTCTGCCCTGTGGCCATCATCATCTTTACCTTTTGATTGTTTAGCTAATGCTAAAACCGATTTGTAATCTGCATCGCCTTTAAATTTTGAATCGCGAAGTATCATCCCAAATTGTGCTACGGCACTCGAAAATTTACAATTTTCTGAAACCGATGTAAAACTTTTTTTATCGTCTAACATAATTTTGGTAATTAATTTTGATGTTGAATCTTTTGGTTCTTTGTATCTGAATTTAATCGTCATTACTTCGTTTGAAGTTGGCTTTGGATCAGAAGACAATGGTTTTTGATATTTTAAAGGATCTACAGACGCTACTAATTCAGTTGAGTTAGCAGGAATTATTTCATAAATAGCGGTTACAGTATGTCCTGCGCCTAATTCTCCTGCATCTTTTTTATCATCGTTAAAATCTTCGTTATTTAACAAACGGTTTTCGTAACCCAACAAACGGTATGCTTTTACTTTAGCAGGATTAAATTCAATTTGTATTTTAACATCTTTTGCAATGGTTAATAAAGTGCCACCCATTTCTTTTACTAGTACTTTTTTGGCTTCTAAAATATTATCAATGTAAGCGTAATTGCCATTACCCTTGTCGGCTAATTGCTCCATTTTTGAATCTTTATAATTACCACTTCCAAAACCTAATACAGTTAAAAAAACACCCTCTTCTCTTTTTTTCTCAATTAGTCTAACCATTTCTCCATCACTACTTGCTCCAATATTAAAGTCGCCATCAGTAGCTAAAATAATTCTATTATTTCCATTGGTTATAAAATTTTCTTTTGCAATTTTGTAAGCTAATAAAATGCCTTCGCCACCGGCTGTTGAACCACCGGCTTGAAGTTGCTCTAAAGCTTCGTTTATTTTTTCCTTATTATTGCCAGAGGTTGCAGGCAAAACAACACCAGCTGCGCCTGCGTAAACCACTAACGATACTTTATCTTCGGGGCGTAATTGATCTACTAATAAACGCAGACCCGATTTTAACAATGGTAGTTTATTTGCGTCCATCATAGAGCCCGATACGTCAATTAAAAAAACCAAATTATTTGCTGGCATTTTATCGGCTTTAATTTCTTTACCTTGTATACCAATGTGAATTAAATTATGATTTTTATTCCAAGCACATTCGGTATACTCTGTGGTAATAGAAAAAGGGTCAGCATTTTTTGGTTGAGGATAAGAATAATTAAAATAATTAATCATTTCTTCAACTCTAATAGCATCTGCAGGTGGTAAATTGCCTTGCGTAATAAAACGACGCACATTACTGTACGATGCTTTATCTACATCAATACTCATTGTTGATAATGGATTTTTTTTGCTTCTTTAAATTCGTTATCGTTTATTTTGCTGTATTCTTCGGTGTTAAAATCTTGAGCCGTAATAACATTATTAGTTGAGACACTACCGACATAAGATTCTTTATAAATAGAAAAATTACCTTTACCTTTTATTTTTTTAATAGCTGGCACCGAATTTTTCACTGTAACCTCGTCTAACTTTACACCCTCACTTGTATTCATAGCTATTTTTAGCTCTGTCTTTTTGTTATCAATAACAGCAATATTTGTAACCGTTTGCTTAGTGTAGCCAACATACACTACTTCTACTTTATATTTTCCTTTTCTTAAATTAGTAAAACAAAAATCTCCATTTAAATCGCTGTTAGCATTAAATTTACTAGCGCTATCTAATCGTATAAGTATAATGTTTGCAAAGGGTATAGACTCTTTAGTTGATTTATCACTAACTTTACCACAAATAGAACTGTTGATATTAAAAACATTTGGTTTTGTTTGGGCAACTAGGTTAATACAAACAAATAAGATTGGAATTAGAATTTTTTTTAACATAATACAATTTTTTAGAGTTTATAAAATATTTGCTTTTTTATTTAGACGCAATAATCTTGCTAATTCCATAAAAGCAGTAAAAAATTAATTTTTGGTATTTGATTTGATTGTTACTAATACTAATTTTACAGTATGGATAATTTAAATAAACATATTACCAACCTACGCGAAGATTTTACAAAAGGCACTCTCAGCAAAAACGATGTAAATAAACTACCACATTTACAGTTTGAATTGTGGTTACAACAAGCTATTGATGCTAAAGTTTTAGAGCCACATGCTTTTAATTTAGCAACGGTGGATGTAAACAACAAGCCCAGTAGCCGCATGGTTTATTTACGAGATTTTAACACTAATCAATTTTATTTTTACACAAATTTTAATTCGCACAAAGGCACTGATATTGAACAAAATAATCAAGTAAGTGCTTGTTTTTTTTATCCAGAATTGGAACGACAAATACGCATTGAAGGCACCGTGCAAAAAGCTGCTGTCGAATTTAGCGATGATTATTTTAACCTACGCCCACGCCAAAGCCAAATAGGAGCTTGGAGTTCTCCTCAAAGCAAAAAAATTGCCAATAGAATAGAATTAGATCATTTAATTACAAAAACCGAAAAACAGTTTGAGGATAAAACCGTTAATCGCCCCCCATTTTGGGGTGGCTATACCATAAACGCCACGTATTACGAATTTTGGCAGGGTAGAAAAAGTAGGCTACACGATCGTATTTGTTACGAATTAAAAAATGAACAGTGGGATATTTATAGATTAGCGCCTTAAATCCAAAAAAAATTCCCCCTTTTTTACTATCTTTACCGCCTTATGCCAAATATTGTTGCAATTATAGGAAAACCAAACGTTGGAAAATCAACACTTTTTAACCGTATTACCGAAACCCGCCAAGCCATTACCGACGAGGTTGCTGGCGTTACTCGCGATAGACATTACGGCAAAGCCGAGTGGCAAGGCTTAGAGTTTAGCCTAATTGATACTGGCGGTTACATTAATGGTAGCGATGATATTTTTGAAGGCGAAATTCGTAAACAAGTAAAAATTGCCATTGAAGAGAGTTCTGCCATTTTATTTGTAGTGGATGTTAATGATGGTATTACTGAATACGATAAAGAAGTTGCCAATATTATTCGCAAAAGCAAAAAAAAAGTAATAGTTGTTGCTAATAAAGTTGATAACCACGAACGTAATGCCTACGCTGCCGAATTTTACAAATTTGGTTTAGGCGATATTTATGCTATTAGCGCTGCAACGGGCAGTGGTACTGGCGAAATGTTAGATGCCTTAGCTGCCATTTTACCAAAAGATGAAGGAGCCATTGAGCAAGCCGATATTCCAAAAATAGCCATTGTGGGCAGACCCAATGTTGGTAAATCATCCTTAACAAATGCTTTATTGGGCGAAGAACGCAATATTGTAACAGATGTAGCGGGTACCACCAGAGATACTATTAACAGCCGTTATACTAAATTTGGACACGATTTTTGGTTAATTGACACTGCTGGAATGCGCCGCAAGGCAAGGGTTCACGAAGATTTAGAGTTTTACAGCGTAATGCGCACCATTAGAGCCATAGAAAGTTGCGATGTGTGTTTATTAATGATTGATGCCGAAAACGGTATTGAAGCACAAGATTTAAGCATTTTAAGTTTGGTAGAAAAAAACCGAAAAGGCCTTGCTATTATTGTAAATAAATGGGATTTAATTGAAAAAGACACGAAAACTGCAAAAGCCTACGAAGAAAAAATTAGAGAACGTATAGCTCCATTTAAAGATATACCTATTATTTTTACATCTGTAACTGAAAAACAACGCATCATGAAAGCCGTTGAAATAGCCATGTATGTTTACGAAAATAAAACAAAACATGTACCAACTCGCAAACTAAACGATTTTTTACTACCATTAATTGAAAGTCACCCACCTCCAGCCAATAAAGGTAAAGAAGTAAAAATAAAATATGTCACGCAATTAAAAGGCGAAGCTTTATTTATTTTTTATTGCAACCTACCACAATACGTTCAAGAAAATTACAAACGTTTTTTAGAAAATAAAATACGTGCTGAGTACGATTTTTGTGGTGTGCCTATTGTTATAAGCATTAGAAAGAAAGTGTAATTAAAATTTATAATTACTTTAAATTCTCTAACATATTTGTAACCAATTTTGGTAAATCGTATTTTTCTTTCCACGCCCAATCGGCTTTTGCGTTTTCATCGTTAATGCTTTTTGGCCAGCTGTCTGCAATGGCTTGTCTAAAATCAGGTTTGTAAGTAATTGTAAAATTGGGAATGTGTTTTTTTATTTCGTCTGCAATTTGTTTGGGCGTAAAACTTATACCTGCTAAATTATAACTACCACGTATTTTTACTTTTTCTGCGGGTGCGTGCATTAGTTCAATAGTGGCGCGTATTGCGTCTTCCATGTGCATCATAGGCAAGGCAGTATCTTCGCTTAAAAAGCATTCGTAAGTTTGTTTTTTTAATGCCTCATGAAAAATATGTACAGCATAATCTGTTGTTCCGCCACCCGGTGCACTTTTCCAACCAATTAAACCGGGGTAACGCAAGCTACGCACATCTACATTAAATTTTTTAAAATACCATTCGCACCAACGCTCACCTGCTTGTTTGCTAATTCCGTAAATGGTACTTGGTTCCATTACGGTGTATTGTGGAGTATTTTGTTGTGGGGTGGTGGGGCCAAACACGGCAATACTACTTGGCCAATATATTTGTTTAATGTGTTTTTCTTTGGCCAAATCTAAAACATGAAACAAACTTTCCATATTTAATTTCCAAGCAAACATAGGGTTTTGCTCACCAGTAGCCGAAAGCATAGCTGCTAAATGATACACTTGCGTAATGTTATGTTTTTTTACAATGTCAAAAAGCGCAATTTTATCTAAGGCATCTAATTTTTCGTAAGGATTATTTTTATAAACCGTATTATCCTTTAAATCAGAAGGAATAACATTATCATACCCATAAATTTTACTTAAATTTTCGGTTAATTCAATGCCAATTTGCCCACCAGCACCAATTATTAAAACTTTTTCAGTAGTATTTGCCATAGCTATATTTATAACAATTTAGTATCTTTACAAACGTAAATAAAATTAGCCAATTAGCCAATTAGTTAATGGGGCAATTTTAACGGAATAGTATAACCTGCAATTATATCTATTATTATGGCTGAATTAAGAAATAGAATTGATAAAAATATTCTTAAGCAACGCTTAAAAGAAGAAACCATTGCGCGTAAAACTATTTCGTTTTACAAATATGTTTCTATTCAAAACCCACAGCAATTACGCGACGAGTTATTTAAAAAATGGACAGAGTTAAATTGTTTCGGACGAATTTACTTAGCCCACGAAGGCATTAACGCTCAAATGAGTGTGCCTGAAAATGAGTGGAATAACTTTGTAGAATTTGTATATTCATTACCATATTTTAAACATGTAGCCTTTAAACATGCGGTAGATGGTAATGGAAAAAGTTTTTACAAACTAATTGTAAAGGTGCGCGATAAAATTGTATCTGATGGTATTACCGACCAAACCTTTGACCCAAGTAATACTGGCAAGTATTTAAACGCTATCGAATTTAACAAAGCTATTGAAGATGAAAATACCATTGTGGTAGATATGCGCAACCATTACGAAAGCGAAGTTGGGAAATTTGATCGTGCTTTTTGCCCCGATGCAGATACGTTTAGAGAAGAGTTACCATTGGTAATTGACCATTTAAAAGGGCAGGAAGATAAAAAAATTGTAATGTATTGTACAGGTGGTATTCGTTGCGAAAAAGCCAGTGCCTACTTTAAACATCATGGGTTTAAAGATGTAAATCATTTACATGGTGGTATTATTCAATATGCTAAAGAAATTAAAGAGCAGAATTTAGAAAGTAAATTTAAAGGTATAAACTTTGTATTTGACGAACGCATTGGCGAGCGAATAACTGACGATATTTTAAGTAATTGCCATCAATGCGGTAAGCCCTGCGACACGCACGTTAATTGTAAAAATGATGATTGTCATTTATTATTTATTCAATGTAACGAATGTGCCGAAAAAATGAAAGGCTGTTGTACACCCGCATGTGTAAGCATTATAGAACTTCCCATAGAAGAACAACGTGCCCTAAGAAAAGGAAGAGTAAAAAACGGACCCGAATGTTTAGCTGTTTATAAAAGTAGATTACGCCCAAACCTTGCCGAAATATTAAAAAATGATGTAACTTTAAATTATAAAATAAAAAAGTAATGAAAAAACCCTTCATACTCTGTGGTGTAATATTAGTAGTGCTTTTTTTTGTTTCATGTAAAAAACTTGGAAAACGAAAAGAGTTTGATTTAAATTACACAGAAGATATTATAATCCCATCAAATAGTACGTTACTAAGTTTACCCTTTGATATTAGGTCGCCCGAAACAACTACTAATTCAAATGCAGAGTATAAAAACCAAGGCACGTCATCTAAACTTGTAGAGTCTGTTACATTAAGCAAACTAACTCTAAAAGTAAAATCACCACAATCTGAAAATTTTGATTTTTTAAACTCTATTGAGATTTATATATCAAGCGCAAATACTCAAGAAACTCTTTTAGCATCTAAAAATAATATCCCTGAAAATGGATTAAAGGAATTAGATTTAGAGGTGTGTCCCACAAATCTTAAAAAAATTTTACAAGATGATTCTTTTATTTTAAGAGTAAAAACAGTAACAGACAAAACTATTTACTACGATTTAACTATTACCACCGATGAAGTTTTACATGTTAAAGCACGATTAAGAAATATTTTTAAATAATTTAAAATAACCCACAATGCCCATCTATCATCACTTAGGAAAAATTCCACAAAAACGCCACACTATTTTTAAATCAGATGCTGGTAATTTTTATTACGAACAATTATTTGGTACCGAAGGCTTTCATGGCATGGCATCGTTACTTTACCATACACACCGCCCTACACAAGTAAAAGAAATTTTAAAGAGCTACAGTGTAGAGCCAAAAATTGCCATTGGCAAAAATATAAAGGCCTTGCTATTAAAAGGTTTTAATATTAAACCTGTTGAAGATGTATTGCAAAGCCGCAAACCGTTATTATTAAATAGCGATTGTATTATTAGCTTGGCAGCACCTACCAAAAGCCAAACAGACTACTTTTATAAAAATGCCGATGCCGACGAACTAATTTTTGTTCATAAAGGAAAAGGCGTTTTAAAAACCTTTATGGGTAATATTAATTTTGAGTATGGCGATTATTTAATAATTCCCCGCGGAATGATTTATCAATTACATTTTGAAACGAGCGATAACCGTTTATTATTTTGCGAAAGTTATTCGCCCTACTATACTCCAAAACGCTACAAAAATAGCCAAGGGCAATTATTAGAACATTCTCCTTTTTGCGAACGCGATTATAAATTACCTACTGAATTAGAAACCTACGACCAAAAAGGTGATTTTATTGTAAAAATAAAAAAAGAAGGAATGATGCACGAATTGGTGTATGCCTCGCATCCCTTTGATGTAGTGGGTTGGGATGGGTATAATTTCCCTTGGGGATTTTCTATCCATAATTTTGAACCCATTACAGGACGTGTGCATCAACCACCGCCAGTGCACCAAACCTTTGAGACCGCTAATTTTGTAGTGTGTAGTTTTTGCCCACGCTTGTATGATTATCATCCCTTGTCTATTCCTGCACCCTATAACCACAGTAATATTGATAGCGATGAGGTATTATATTATGTTGATGGTGATTTTATGAGCCGCAATAATATTGAGCAAGGTCATATTACCTTGCATCCAAAAGGTATTCCGCATGGCCCAGCACCTGGAGCTATGGAGCGTAGCATTGGGCAAACCGTAACACAAGAATTAGCAGTGATGATTGATACCTTCAAACCCCTTATGGTTACAGAAGAAGCAATGGCAATTGATGATGGGAAGTATTATAAAAGTTGGGTGGAGTAGTTAAAGCCTCCATTTTAAATGTCTATTCACTTTAATATTGTCTTTACAAAAACTTTAATTAATGATAAAATATTTTTTCCTTTTAATACTTTCGTTTCCTGCATACTATTTCTCACAAGGGTTTCAAGTAAACCTTCAAGGTCAAAAACAACAAGGCATGGGAGGTGCTGGTACAGCATTCATTCAAGATGCCGCCACTGTATTTTTTAATCCGGGTGGCATGAGCTTTGTTGCTAATTCAGTTATTTTAGGCTCTACACCTACCATTGCAAAAGGAGCGTTTCAAAATGCAAATACTAATGAGGTATCGCGCACTAATTCTCCTGTTAGTTATCCATTTGCCGCATATGGTGTTGTTGGCTTAAAAGATAGTTCACAACTAAAATTTGGTTTTGGTGTTTACACACCTTTTGGCAGTACCGTGCAATGGGAAAATGGCTGGACAGGCCGCTTTGCCCTTACTCGTTTACAACTGCGTGCCATTTTTTTTCAACCCACTATTAGTTATAAAATAACAAATAAAATTGGCGTTGGTGCTGGTTTTATTTATGCTAGCGGTAAGGTAAACTTGCAAAAAGATATTCCAATTATTGATGCAGATGGAAATTACGCTTCGGCAGAATTAAATGGTAAAGCCGAAGGGTATGGCTTTAATGCTGGTATTTATTTTACACCTACAAAAAAATTTGCTGTAGGTTTAACCTATCGCTCAAGCATTAAAATGGCCGTAAATAATGGTACAGCCACATTTAAAGTCCCTGCCTCAGTTGCTGCTAATTTTCCTAATGGAAAGTTTACCAGTAAATTACCATTGCCAAGCGTTACTACCATAGGTTTTAAATACGAAGTAAACAGTAAATTAAATTTGGCACTAGATATAAATTATGTGGGCTGGAAAGCGTATGATACCCTTGCTTTTGATTACGAAGTAAACACAACATCATTACAAGATACAAAATCTGCTAGAAGTTATAAAAACACTGTTGCCTTTAGAAGTGGCGCACAATATGCTGTTTCAACTAAATTAATGGCACGCTTAGGTTTAGCTTACGGTATAACTCCTGTACAAAATGGATATGTAACACCCGAAACACCAGATGCTAATCGCATAAACTATACAGCTGGTATAGGCTACCAAATATCAAATAAATTTAAAATAGACGTATCGTTTTTATTTACGCATCTTAAACGAAGCGATACCAATTTAGAAACTAACCTTAGCGGTACATTTAAAACCAATGTAATAGCGCCAGGCTTTTCGATAGGTTATATCTTTTAAAAAATATAATATGAATGTATATAAAATAAGTATTTATACCCTATTGGTAATTGCATTAGGCTGTAAACCTAAGTTTACAAAGCCTAAATTAACCAGCGGAGAAATTGATGCCACCACCTTTGTATCGCTAGGAGGATCGATAGCTGCAGGTTATAGTAATGGGGGAGTGTATTACCAAGCACAAAAAAATTCATTATCCAACTTATTAGCTACACAACTACAATTAATTGGTAGCGGCGATTTTAAACAACCCTATGTAGCCGAATCATCAATAGGGATTGGCAATGCAAATAATGCTCCTTCTATCCTAAGTAACAGAACAGATTGCCAAGGCGTTGTATCTATTGGTCCGGTAAAAATAGCTGCGCAAGGTGATGTTTCTATTTTTAGTACAAATATATTTGCAAGTCAAGGTCCATTTAATAATTTATCTGTACCTGATTTGAAAGTAATTGATGCGGATATAAACGGATATAACAATCCATTTTATGTGCGCATGGCATCAAGCAACTCATCTTCTATTTTATATGATGCCATTTTAAAAAAGCCAACATTTTTTTCGGTGATGTTGGGCTTAAGCGATGTATTAAATTTTGCATTAAAAGGCGGCACTGCAGATTTTGTAACGCCAG
The DNA here is from genome assembly GCA_043746065.1 of Bacteroidota bacterium. GTDB lineage: Bacteria > Bacteroidota > Bacteroidia > B-17B0 > Aurantibacillaceae > Aurantibacillus. The sequence continues at coordinate 16,059 of JAYTRS010000132.1, forward strand.
TGGCAGGCTCTGCGGGTGTTGGTTTTGATGCAAGCATAACCAATGTATTAAACAAACTAACTGCTAATGGTGCTAAGGGTATTGTTGCAAATATTCCAAGCATAAAAACCATGGCTTATTTTAATACCATTTATTATAATTCTTTAAAATTAGATAATGCTACTGCTACCTCACTTACTAATTTTTATGCTGTATTAAGCCCTACTATTCAATTTAATGAAGGTAATAATGGTTTTGTGATTGAAGATGCAAGCCAGCCATTGGGCTACAGACAGGCGCTAGAGGGCGAATTAATTTTATTAAACGTACCCTTAGATTCTATTAAATGTAATAAAATGGGTTCACTAATACCTATACCCGATAAATACGTACTTACGTTAAGCGAAATAGCTACCATAGAAAATGCTATTACAAGTTATAATACTATTTTAAAAAATTTAGCTAACAGCAAAAAATTGGTGTTTGTTGATGTAAATGAATTTTTTACAAAGGTTAAAGCAGGCTTTGTTTATAATGGCGTTGCCGTTAATGCTAGCTTTGTTTCAGGTGGATTTTATTCGTTAGATGGATTAAATTTAACACCACGAGGCAATGCACTTTTGGCAAATGAGTTTATTAATGCCATTAATTCTACCTACCAATCCAACATTCCTCAATTGGTAGCCACCTCGTATTCGGGAATTATTTTTCCTTAATACAAACATAATGTTAAATGGATTTGAATTAATTACTAAATTTATATAAAATAAAACCGTTACAATATGAAACTAACCTTACTTTCTATTTCGTTTTTTGCTTTAGCCTTTGGCATAAAAGCACAATCTCCATGCGCTTCGGGCCGATATGCAGGCGATGTTTTTTCTAATGTTACCTTAACTAGCGATATTGCTTATGGTGCAAATACCACTGTTGGTAATAGTACCCAAACCTTAACCTTAGATTTTTATGAGCCTATGGGAGATGTTTTGCAAAATCGTCCGCTAATAATATTAGCGCATGGTGGCAGTTATGTTGGTGGAAGCAAAACGGATGCAGATATGGTAGCTTTATCACAAGCGTTTAGTAAAAAAGGATATGTATGCGCATCCATTAATTACCGCTTAGGTTTTTATCCCTTCGATTCAGTAAACGCAGTAAGAGCGGTATTAAGGTCGGTTCAAGATATGAAAGCGGCCATTCGTTTTTTTTATAAAGATAAATTAACAAGTAATACTTACAAGGTAGATACCAATAATATATTTGTGGGCGGTAGTTCTGCAGGTGCAATTACAGCGCTTCATGTGGCTTATTTAAATAAATCGTGCGAAATTATTCCATACATTGGTGCAAGTTCTTATAACACATTGGGTGGTATAGAAGGTTTTAGTGGCAATCAATGCTACTCTTCTAAAATAAATGGCGTTATTAATATTTGTGGTGCCTTAGGTAAATACGGTTGGTTAGAAGCTGGCGATTTACCATTTGTATCACTTCATGGCACAAACGATGCCACGGTTAAATACAGCCAAGGCAAAGCCGCACCTAGTAATGTTCCTTTATTATATTTAGATGGCAGCCGTATGCTTTACCAGCAATCATTAGCATTGGGCATCTCTAATCCGTTTTATACTTGGTATGGTGCAGGGCACGTGCCTTATGGCACAAATGCGCTATATATGGATAGCACTATTAATTTTATTCGCGATTATTTGTTAACTCGTATTGGCTGTACCAACCCGCCATTATTAAATCCAAATACACCTTTTGGCACTGCCACTTTATACCCTTACCAGGCATGTACATCAAATACAGGGCCTAGTTGTATGGCCTTAGGTAATACATCCTTTACAAAAAACGAATTAGTTGAATCTGTTTACCCTAACCCTACAAACAATGAGCTTACAATAAAATTTAACTACCCAAATAAATTGCATACTTTAGAAATAATGGATGTAAGTGGGAAACTAATATTTAAAACACAAACACAACTTGCTAGCTACACCTTTTATAAAAATAACTTATCTGCTGGCATGTATTTTTTAAAAGTAAGCACAGACAATAATTATAGCAGCACCTATAAATTAATTTTTAATTAAACTCGGTTTAATTAAATTTTTTATAAATGTTGTAATTTTTATTGATTTATAATTATTCATTTACAAGGTTAAAACAATTTAACGGTTGTGTTAGAAATTTATTTTTTATGAAAAGCACGCACACTAAATTATTTTACTGTGGTTGGCAATGACACAAATTATATCAACTGGACTTATACCATTATATATTTGC
>JAYTRS010000133.1:0-6287 GCA_043746065.1 Bacteroidota bacterium
TTTTAATGTTGAGAAAGAATTAAATACTACCGATGGAGGCATTGGTTTAAAAAACATTCAATCTCGCATTGCGTTTTTAAATGGCGAAGTAAATTTTGATTCTTTCCCGCAAAAAGGCACTACTGTTAGTATTGATATACCGCTTTAAAAAAACTACGTTAATAAATATAATGGTTTAAATTAATATTATTTTCCATTTAAAATAAAAGCGCCCCAGTAATAAGGCTCAGGATATTTTTTCTTTATTTCTAATTGCGCATCTTTAAAGGCTTTATAAAGATTTCCGTTTTTTGTCCAGTTATCATAAAAGGCAATCATTAAATCGCGAGTCGCTTCGTCACTTACTGGCCATAAACTCATTATAATAGATTTTGCACCAGATAGTTTAAACGCACGTTGTAAGCCATATACACCCTCACCATTTTTTACTTTTCCTAAACCGGTTTGGCAGGCACTTAATACAACTAATTCAGTTTTATCTAAATTTAAATTCATTGCTTCATAGGCCGTTAGCGTTCCATCTTCAAACTCATTAATTGTATTATAGTTTAAAGTATTAAGAGAATATGTTTTATTTGCACCACTAAAAAAAATACCAGATCGCATCATTGGGTTTTTATAATATTCTTTTTCAAATTTAGAATATGCAGTTAAATCTTCATCATTTACATCTTCTAAAAAAAAGCCATGTGTTGCAATATGTAATACATCTGGATTTTTTATTTTTTTAACATTGCTTTCGTTCGCATTCTCTTCCGTAAACAGGGTACATTTAATATTGTTTTTTGTTAATGTATTGTTTATTAAATTAACCTCTTGTTTTGTGCCTGGTAATTCACTTAACACAAAGCCATAAGCATTGCGAGTTGCAACAGATGTTGAAAAATTATTGCCTGTATTTGTTATATCAAAATCAAACGTTGGGTTGCCAAATAAAACACAATTTGTAGGTGTTTTAAAGGTAGATTGTTTAATGTTTTTAATATCGTTTAAAGTGGTAATTAAGTGAATATTTTTATAATCAATTAAATAATTATTTTTTTCGGCATTAAAAAATGTATTTAAATTTAGTTCATTGTATATGCCATCAGGCGATACGTAAATAGTATTATAATCTGCTATTTTTTCATCTACTAGTTTCCATAACCTTCTGTATAAATCGGGTTCGTTTTTTTTATTATCAATGCTTAATCGGTATAAACTTAATACTTCGTTTTCCCAATTTATAGGCCTATCAATACTTACTAAAATTGGATCTCCAGTGGGCTTAATAATAATAAAAGAATAGTGTGTGCCTTTACCTTGATTGTTATTATACATTAAGTAACATTGAAAAATTTCGATAGCCACTTCGTTAGGCAATAAGTTTTTTTGAATACTTTGCCAATTTATATTTTTTGTGTTGTTGTTTGTATTACTTAAACTTACTTGTAATGAAATTTGTTTTTCTAAATTATCGGCTTCTGTTTTTAAAACTGCTGCTTCAGATAAGGCAATAGGGTATTCATCAGTATTAAAATTCATAAGTTTAGAAATTGTTTCGCGTTTTAATTTTAAGTCTTCAAATTTTTCAGTTAATTGAACTTCGTTTTTTTCAATAATTTGTTGTTTTATTTTTGAAAGATTGTTTAACAATAATGCTTTTGTCTTTAGGCGAAAATCTAAAAGTATATTTATGAGTTCAGGATATTTATCCATTTGATTTATAATGGAGGTGTAAAAATTTTTAATATTTTTTTCAAATTCCTCTAAAAAAAATAATTTTTCATTCTCTGTCATATAACTAAAGTTTTGTTCTATTTGCGCGTACTTTAAATTAAGGTATTGGTTAAAATAGTTCATAGATTCTTTTACATCATTTAAATCTGATGCAATTTCTGCCTTTGAAATATATACTTGTTCTAATATATCTGTTTGTGTTACGTTAAACTTTTTAGTAAGATTTACCGCTTTATTTATAAAATCATTAGCTTCATTTAATTTTTCAACTTCTTTTAAAATTATTGCCAAATTGCAAAATAGCGATATTGAGTTTACACTTTCTTCAATATTGTTTTTTAAATAAATATCTGCGGCTTTATTAAGCAAATTTGTAGATTGAGTATAATTTGCAATTGCAATGTAAGCTACACTCATATCTACAAATAACTCGGCCATTATTACGTTTTCATCGCCATAAATTGTTTTATAGTACATTAGGGCATCAGTAAAATACTTTATAGATTTTTTTGTATCCCCCCATTCTTTATAATGTATACCAAGGTTATTAGCAAAGGTTGCTCGTTTCATGGTGTCGGTAAAGTTTTTGTTTAATAACCCTTCTTCTATTTCTTTTACAAGTTCCTTTGCATCTTCGTTTCGGCCCACTCTACAATAAAATGCAACTAAATTATTTAGTGTAGTTAGGTAGCTATCTAACTTTACATTAGGCAAACTTTTTTTTAGTTTAAGTGCACTGGTATAAAATTGCTCAGTCTCAATAATTTTATTTAGTTTGCTATAGATGTAACCCAAATTATTTAAATCGCTGGCATAAGCAGAAGAATTTTCAGTATATAAAATTTTATCTAATTTTTTTGCCCTATAGGTATAGTTTAATGCTTTTTCAAATTGATAACAGTCGGCAAGTAATGCACCATATTCTAATAAAAAAACAGGAAATTGAGGATTTAAAGTATCTGAAGTTTTAAAAAAAATAGTTTCTGCTTTTTCATAACAATCCTTTGCCTTAATTGGCAGTTGCATATCCACATACAACAAGGCAAAATTACTTAGTAACGAAGCATAATCAACCGAATTAGATATATTTTGTTTAATGCAACTACTTTCCGCTTCTTTAAAATAGCTTTCAGCTTTTACGAAATTATATTGGTATTGATAGCAAACAGCTAATGAACTCAAACATGTTACAAGCTCCTTTGCATTCATTTTTTGAGTTTTAGTAAAATCGTAAGCTTTAGTAAGTTGAATTAAGGCATCACTATACGAACCGATAAATAAAAGTGCTATACCATAATTAAAGTAGGTGTACATTTGAGTTTTAGGATATTTTTTTAATTCTACATTTTCTAAAATCGAATTAAAAATGGCAATTCCTTTATCAAATTCGTTGTTAAAAACATAGTATGATGCATTTTCTGATTTTAAAATTAATACATCTTGTAGGTTTGAGTTTTTAGTAGATTTTACACTATTTAAGGCTTTTTCTGATAGTTGGACAGCAGTTTTAAAATCGCCTTTTTCGCAAGCAATTGTGGCTTGTTGTTGTAAGCTTGTATTACTTTGAGCTAGGCAAAAAAAGGTGGTAGTTAGCAAAAAATATATTAAAAAAAGTAGCTTCATTATTTGTTTATTTTACAAGGTTGAAGATATTAATTCTTTATTATAAGATCTTATTTAAATTTCTTTTTTAAGGGAATATAAATTAAAGGTAGTTTTGAGACTTTTATAAAGCCCTTATCATTAATTTAATTAAAATAGTAATCAATCCCGTTCCATAGGTATAATTAATTACAGTATAAACAAATAGTTTCCGTTATTGTTTTAACTGGCAAGAATTATGAGTTGGGTATTTTGTCAGTCTGATTTTCAGAAACGTTTTTAATGTGTGTCAAAACTCGGTCATGAATTTTGTGAATAATATTATCACTCCATAAATTCCAATAAATTGTTGGTTTAATTTTGTTGTAATACCAAGTTGTACCCTCTACTAAAGTATGCCCGTTTGCTAATGATGTTAATTTAAATTGTCCTTTTTTTGATACAAAGAAACCATGCAAATGATTGGGATGTAAATCATAAAAACTCACTTCTTTCATTGTTTCAGGTTGGTTATCAACGTTAAATGCTAATAAATTTGGTTCGTTCCAAATGGTAATTGGTTCAATAAAACTGCCAGTTGAAAAATTACAATGTCTTACTGCTCCAATGCCATGTCCAATAATTTTTGCATTTATAGGATATGCTATTCCTGTCTTAAAAATGAATTCAGTAGGTGTAGGTAATTCAGGAAATTCAACAACATTTTTCCAAACAGTTTGAATTGGAGCATTTATTTCAATAGAAGTTGTTATTGGGTTTGCTGTAATTTCTTTATTGTCTGCCAATGTTTCAATGCTCATTATAGCTGGAACAGATAAAATTAATATGCTTAATGATGTAGGAGGATTTATAATTATTTTTCTACTAATTAATTCATATCCGATTAAATGACCCAACCAATTAAATAAAAGTCCTATAGGCATTGCCATTATAATACAAATAAGACCTTCAAATGCAAAGGTTAACAAACCAAAGCAAAAAACGGTTAAAGCCCCAAACGATAAATATCTGCAAACTGCTTTTGTTGTTGTGTTTTTTATATCCGTAAATTATGGTAGTTGTAGCGCCCATTACTAATGGAAGCCAAACAAATAACCCGATGGCATAATTTCGTAAAACATTTGTAGCTAAATACGCTAACGCCCAACCAAAGATACAGGTAGAAAAAACTGCAACTAATTTTCTAATGATTTGTTTGTTCATTTGTATAGGTATTACTTTTATTATTCTTATAGCTTATACTTTTACTCTTTAAACACTTTGTTTAAACGTTTTAATAAAAGCATCATTATAAAAAAAGCAAACAATAATAACGCAAAGTTTAACCAAAAGTAATTGACTTTGTTATCAAATTTATCCCAATTTTTAGCTAATACTCCGCTTAGTTTATTACCTATTGAGGTGGCTAAACTCCAGCCGCCCATCATTAAGGCTGTTAACCTTAAGGGTGATAGTTTACTACCCATTGATAAACCCATTGGGCTTAAACACAACTCGCCAATGGTAATAACGCCATAGCAACTAATAAGCCACCAAGCGCTTGCTTTATGCATACCATTGTTAGTGTAATGTATAGCCGCAACCATAACTAAAATAGATAAGGCACTAATTAATAAACCATAAGCTATTTTACTAGCCGTAGTGGGCTCTTTACCTTTGCGCCTCATAAACGCAAAAAAAGCAATAAGTAAAGGCGTAAGTACTACCACAAAAAACGGATTTACCGATTGAAATATTTCGGTATTAACTAGGTTTATGGGTTGCCCCTTGGCAGGTATTTTTGCAGCATCTAAATTTTTAAAATAAGCGGGGTAATCAATACATTTTATAGGGTTGCCTGCACTATCTTTTATTTTACGAAACTGCTCATCTACTTGGTTTACTTCTTTATTATCGGCAATTAATTTTTCTGAAAAACCTAAATAATTTGTAATGCCAGTAATTGCCGCAGGGCTTTCTCTATCAGTATAATAATTAGCATAGGTTGTTAAGGCGGTTCCATTTTGTTTAAAAATGGCCCAAAATAAAACCACAATTATAAAAATAGTAAACATGGTGCCTAATGGCTTTTTTTCTTCGGCATTTGCTTTAAAATAAATAGAAGCGTAAAAATAAATTACAGGTATGCAAAACATAAAAAAAGCATCGGTGCTGTTACTTCCCATAATATTATTAGGTATAAACCAACCAAGGGTAGCAAAGCCTAAACCTACTAATAAAGTTTTTACAAATTGTATTAAAAATGGCTTGTCTTCGGGTTTAGGTTCTTTTCTAATATCAACATGTTTGTAATGTTTTGAGCCTATTAAAAAAGTAATTACGCCAATAAACATACCTACGCCAGCCGAAATAAATGCAGCACCCCAACCAATTTTATTACGCATTACTGCTGCAATAAACGTGCAAATAAAAGCACCTAAATTAATACCCATGTAAAAAATATTATAGCCTGTATCTTTTTTATCTTTATACTCGGGGGCATTAAATAAATTACCAAGCAAGGTACTAATGTTAGGTTTAAAAAAGCCATTACCCACCACCATAATAGCCAATGCGCAATAAAATGCCCAGGTTTGCGGTATGGCTAACATGCAGTAACCAATGCCCATTAATGTGCCGCCTAATACAATCGAAAATCGATAGCCTAATTTTAAATCGGCTAAAAGGCCACCCATAAAGGGAGTTAAATAAGCGGCAGCAATAAAAGTGCCGTAAATATCAGCCGCATCGGCATTATCCCAACCAAAGCCACCATCGGCTTTTTCGGCGGTCATGTATAAGGTAAAAATACCTATCATTAAATAATAGCCAAAGCGCTCCCAAAATTCGGTAAACACTAAATAAAAAAGACCTTTAGGGTATTTTGACATAGAAGAAGTATTAAAAAAATAAATTAAAGTTCAGTGTTTTGAGTTTGATTTTTAGTCATATACTTTAAGTTTACAAAGTACATAGCAATAAAAATA
>JAYTRS010000134.1:0-1946 GCA_043746065.1 Bacteroidota bacterium
AAAATAAATATCATTAACCATCTACAAACATTAGTAAAAACTTCTATTTTTATTTTAAGCGATGCTAATGTTTTATTTACACCCACTACTTTATTTGAATTAGTAAAAAAGTTTAAAGATAATAATGTTGGCTTAGTAGCTGCTAATATTATAAAACAATCGCCCATAACTAAAGGTATTATTGCACAAGAAATAAAATATTTAGATTTAGAAAATAAAATAAAATTAGCCGAAAGCAATGCTTGGCAAGCCATAATGGGAGCCGAAGGTGGTTGTTTTTCTTTAAGAACCAGTAATTTTATACCCGTGCCAAAAAACTTTATTGTTGATGATTTTTATTTAACACTAAAAGTTATTCAACAAAAAAAATATACCCTTTTTAATGCCAATGCTATTTGTTACGAAGATGTGTTAGACGATAAACAAGCAGAGTATAAACGAAAAGTTAGAATAAGCACTGGTAATTTTCAAAACTTAAATTATTTTAAAACCTTATTGTTTTATTTTTGGAAAGGAGAAGCCTTTGCATTTTTATCACATAAAGTATTACGTTGGTTTACTCCATTTTTTTTAATTTTGTGTTTAACATCATCGCTATTACTTGCGCTTCACTCCGCTTTGTTTTTAATTTTATTTTGTATGCAATTATTTTTAATATGTTTACCCCTAATAAATAATTATGTATCCATAAAAATTAAACTTATTACTTTTGTAAGCCATTTTTATTTAATGAATTTCGCACTCTTAAAAGGATTTTTTAATTATACAAAAGGGGTTACATCTAACGTTTGGCAGCCCGTTAAAAGAAATGTTTAACCAAAAAACTACTAAAAAAAATGAACATAACAAATTCCGAAAAACTATTTATCGAAGCAAAAAATTATTTTCCTGGTGGCGTAAATTCGCCCGTTCGCGCCTTCAAAAGTGTGGGGGGCACGCCCATCTTCATTAAAAAAGGCAAAGGCTCACACATTTGGGATGTGGATAATAATGAATATATTGATTATTGCTGCAGTTGGGGGCCGTTAATTTTAGGGCACGCTAACGATATTGTTTTAAATGCGGTAAACGAAACAATGCGCAACGGTACAAGCTTTGGCGCACCTACCGAATTAGAAAATAAATTAGCCAATTTAATTTTAACCTTTAATAACTATATCGAAAAAATTAGATTTGTAAGCAGCGGTACTGAAGCCGTAATGAGCGCCATTCGTTTAGCGCGTGGATATACAAAGCGAAATAAGATTTTAAAATTTGAAGGATGTTACCATGGGCATGTAGATTCGTTATTAGTAAAGGCAGGTAGCGGCTTGATTACTTTTGGCAATAGCAGTAGTGCTGGTGTGCCCGATAGTTTTGTAAATGAAACAATTACTATTCCCTTAAATAATAAACAAGCGGTAGCGGAAGCTTTTAATACCTATAAAAACGAAATTGCCTGTGTTATTATTGAACCTATACCAGCCAACAATGGCTTACTTATTCAAGGAAAAGAGTTTTTACAATTCTTAAGAGAAATTTGCACCGAAAATAATTCTTTACTTTTTTTTGACGAAGTAATTAGTGGTTTTAGAATGTGTTTTTGTGGTGCAGCTGGTATGTACAACGTTAAACCAGATATAATTACTTATGGAAAAATTATTGGTGGTGGTTTTCCTGTGGGGGCTTACGGTGCAAGTAAAGAAATTATGAGTTGCGTTTCGCCCGAAGGAAATGTTTACCAAGCAGGCACATTGAGTGGTAACCCTGTGGCTATGAGTGCAGGTATAGCCCAATTAACAGAATGCTTAACACAAAATTTTTATGAAGAGTTAGAGAAAAAAACAAACTATTTAGTAGATGGAATTATGAAAAATAATTCATTTCCATTATTTAAAATATTTAATTTAGGTTCTATTTTTTGGATTGCATTTACAAAACAACAAAGCATTAGTAATGCTGAAGAA
>JAYTRS010000135.1:0-1944 GCA_043746065.1 Bacteroidota bacterium
TTAAAATTACTTTTACCGCAATTAAAACAAATTTTAGGCGAAACTCTAAATGCAAATTCCCTTTATTCACTATTTGAACAAGCTTACACACAAACTACTACTTTAAAAAATGCGACACGGTTTTTAGTAAATCAATTGTTTGGAAGCTATGGCTTGGTTGTGCTTGATGGTAATAGTACAAATTTAAAAAAACAATTTATACCTCAATTTAAAGCCGATATTTTTAACAATACTGCCTATAACGCTGTTAACCAAAGCATACAACAACTACAACATTTAGGTTATAAAACGCAAGTAAACCCTCGCCATATAAATTGTTTTTATATGGAAGATGGCATACGTGCCCGTATTGAAAAGCAAGACGATTATTATATTGTAATTGGTACTGATAAAAAATTTACTGCTCAACAACTACAGCAGTTAATAGAAACAAATCCCGAAAAAATAAGTCCAAATGTAGTATTACGCCCACTTTACCAGCAACATATTTTGCCCAATATTGCTTATGTTGGTGGCCCTGGCGAGCTAGCGTATTGGCTACAATATAAAACTATGTTTGCCCAATTTAATATTACCTACCCTGTTTTAGTACCCCGTACATTTATTACAGTTATTGAAAAAAACATAAAAACTAAACTTCAAAAATTAAATTTTACCGAAGTTTATATATTTAAAGATGAACAAGATTTAATTAAAGAATTTCAAATAAATGAAAATGCTATTTTTGATTTAGAAGAAGATAAAAAAAGTATAGATCTAATTTTTAATACCATAAATACTAAAATAAACAGTATTGATAAAACTTTAAGCGCTAGTGTAAAAGCCGAGCAACAAAAAGCACTCACTAGCTTAGATGTATTAACAGCAAAGGCTAACAAAGCCTTAAAGCAAAAATTAGATACAGAAATAACTCAAATAAAAACCTTAAAACAAAAATTATTTCCTAATGGTATACCGCAAGAACGTTTTGAAAACTTTGCAACATTTTATTTAAAATATGGAAACGATTTTTTTACCCAATTAAAAGAAGCCGCCAATCCGTTGATTTTAAAGCACACTGTTTTAATTGAAGAGTAACATTATATTAAAACAAAATTTCGATTTTTTTATCAGGATTATTAATTTTTACGCTTTTTTTAATCTCATTAAATTCAAAATGTACAATATTCATTTGGTCTTTTAAGTGTTCGTAAAGTAAAGTATTTTCAATTTCAATAGTTTTAGGAACGCTGCAGTTTTCAAATTCTATAAAGGTAAAAATAGCCTCGTCTTCCTTCTCAAAACCAATAATGGTAAAGTTTTTTAGTTGTTTATTTAATTTTAAGGTAAAATGTTTAGTAATATAATCAGCAATAATTTTTTTAGTAGCCTCTTTGTCTTTTGTATTTATTAAATCAATAGGTTGTTTATATATTTTTTTAAGGGCATCTTCAAAATCACCTGTAAATAATTTAACCGAGCCTTGTATTTTTTTTTGCGAAACATTATATTTTAAATCACAAACTCCCAAATAAAATGGATGTTTAAAACTCATTGCAATAAATAAAATTAAAACTGTTACCAATTTTAGCAGTATTAACGAGCTATTATTTTTTTTTAAAATCATATTTAAAACTTTGCCTAAATTACAAAAACAAACGCATTTTTACCGCTCTTGTATTTTAACATAGGTTATTTTACTTTTTTACTTATTTTTAAGGTCTATAAATTAAGATATATTATGCAAGCTACTAATTCAAATAAAAAAAATAATTTCAAAAAATTAATTATACTCTTCTTTTGTTTAAATACTTTTTTTGTTATTTCGCAAAATATTCAAAACAATCCAAAATCTAACCATGGTAATAAGTTTGAGCAGTTGGGTACTATTCTCCCAACACCTAACGAATACCGAACCGCCAGCGGTGCACCAGGTAATAAATATTGGCAACAACGTGCTGATTA
>JAYTRS010000136.1:0-6265 GCA_043746065.1 Bacteroidota bacterium
CATTGCTACTCCATTAAGCATAAGTCTTGTTTGCAAAGAAGATTCCTTTTGGTCTGGTCTTTTGAGTTGTAATTTCATAATATTATTGCTATTATTGTATTACAAAGTTAGTTCACATTAAGATTAGTCTTAAATAAAGATACCCACTTTGGGGGCAAACTGGGGGTCAAAAACAGTACAAAACAAGAAATAAACAAGAAACAAAATATTAAGTAAAATAAGCTGTAATGCTTATGAATAAAGGAATAGAAGGTAAATAGGAATTAAGTAAAGATAACTTTGGAAAGTCCGATATTCTCCACCAATATAAATTACAAACCCCTTACAATCAAATGTATAGGGGTTTTTTGTTTACTTCTTTCCCCATATTTAGTCCGCAACTCTATTAAATTATTATATAAGTTATACCAAAGTGATTTAATAATTAATTTAAATTGTTACGTTGAGTTCGCAAAATATCGAAACGAATATAATTTGGATTAGCCTAAATCTTAAATCACTTTTGTATTAAACAGTTAAAATGCACTCCTAAATTAAATTAGCTTGCATAAATAATAAAAAAAGCGTTTTAGTAAAACCAAAACGCTTTTTTATTACAGAATTTATTTACTCTTTAATTAATTTACCGTCTTTAATTACTTGTTTGGTAGTAACTGAAGTAATTTTATAAGTATATAAACCATTAGCCAATGCACCAATATTAACTACGCTTTCGGCTTTTAATAAATTACTTTTGTAAACTAACTTGCCCACTACATCAAAGGCTTCAAACGTATAATTACCTGTATTATTTTCAACTAAAACGGTTACCAAACCACTAGTAGGATTTGGATACACCAAAGTGTTTTCGGCTACTAAATTATTCTTTGCAATACCAATACAATTAATAATAAGCACAGTTACAGTTTTAATAGAAGTACAACCTACTGTATTGCTTGATGTAACACTATAAACCGTGCTTACAGATGGACTTACTACCACATTTGGAATGTTGGAACTACCTGCAAAATTAGCTGGCGACCACGTATAATTTGAAGCCCCGCTGGCTGTTAAAGTAGCCGAACCGCCTGTGGTACAAATAGATGCTGATGTAGGTGTAACTAATAAATTAGGCGATGGTTTAACTGACATACTCTGAACTGCAGAACCTGTACACGTACCCGAGCCCCCCAATACAGTATAGGTTGTATTAACCGTAGGTGTAATTACAATTACTGATGTGGTTTGTAAACCTGGTGTCCAGGTATAGTTACTGGCGCCATTTGCCGTTAATGTAGCTGTTTGTCCGGCGCAAATTGTGGTTGCACTTGCTACCGCAGTTATACTTGCACTTGGCGTTACAGTAAATACTACAGGTACACGTGGGCTTGTACAACCCTGCTTATTATAACGTAATTGACCATTAAATATACGTGGCGAATTTAAAACACTAAAGTAACCTCCACCCTTGCCTTCAAATAATTGTAAATCGGCATTTGAGGCGTATAAATTCCCTAAAGCTGTTCCATTTGTATAGTTAATACCTGAGCCACCATTTGTGGTTACATAAATACCATATGTTTGTCCTGCTGGTACATTTACAGCAAAAGTTCCAGGTATTGTTGTTAATGATCCCGTTCCTAAAGGTGTTACCGTTCCAGTAAAGGCTTGCGTCCATCCTACGTTCGATGATTCGAAACCAACAAACGAACCTATACGATACCAAACCTCAACCGTAGAAGTTGTAGTGCTATTAAAATGCCAATCCACCCCATTTAAAGTTATGTTGCTTAAAGCAGTAACATCAAACATATTACCATTAAAACCATTACCGGCAATTAAAGTTGTAAATAACGAGCCCGTTGCTGTTGAACTTGCTTCAGCATAATAGGTAGTGGTACTTGCTGCTGTAACGCTATAAGAAACCCCTGTTGCTAAAGAAACGGTACTTGTTGGTGTAGCGTACCAATTGATAGTGGAAGGGCTAAAGCTACTTGCTGTTAAAGTACCGTTTGCTGGACTACCACATACTATAGTACCAGTAGCAGTAATGGTAGGATTTTGAACCGAAATAGCAATAGTGTTGGTTGCCACACATGATATAGAATTTGTGCCAGTGATAGAATAAGTTGCATTAGCTGTAGGCGTAACTACTATACTTGTAGCATTTGAACCTGTGCTCCAAGTATAACTATTTGCTGTACCGTTAGCCGTTAAAGTAGTTGAATTTCCAAGGCAAATAGCCACAGCACCATTAATAATTACCACTGGATTTGAAGTGGTGTAACTAGCAATAAAAATATCGTTAGTGCTATTTCCATCTCCTGCAATATTACTACCCGATGTAAACGTAAATGTACCACCTGTACTTAAGTTTACAGTTCCTACCGTAAAGTTTACCGTGGCCCCAATGGCAATACTACCTGTATAAGTTGCAGTAATAGTTTGCCCAGTTGGTGCAACCGTTACTGTTACTGGAACATTAGAGATAACACCCACACCATAATTTTTAATAGTAACCACTACTGGCGTAGCAGCCGATGTACAAGTAGATGTGTTAGGAGATACTAATGCACTTACTCCAGCATCAATTGCCGTTGCATTAAATAAATTAATATTATCAACATCAATATAATAATCGGTTGGATTTGAAGCGGTGCGCACTGCTAAAAATTTAAAAATGGCATTGCTACCCGCATACGAGGCTAATGGGTAAGATTTGTTAGCAAACGAAGTTGTACTAATATGATTAGCACTTGTTACCAAACCAACCACACTATATGTTGCACCACAATTAGTAGAAATCATTAATTTTAATGAATCGCCCACTAAATCAACTGTTGAGGTGGCTGTTGATGGGTAACCACTATAATTAACATAGCGGTAATCAAAACTAATAGATGTACTTGGTGTAATTGCTCCTAAACGCGGCATATCCGCTTCTACTTTTACAATGCTACTAAATAAATTACGTGTCATGCCATTGCTTCCTAATGTGCCATGTGTTGCAATAACAGCCCATGGGTCGGTTGGGTTATTTATCCAATTTGTTGGAAAAATAGTAGAAGCATTAAAGTTTTGAGTATAAGGTAAAGGTAGCGATGCTACAACCGTACGAGTAACTACTGGAAGTAAAGTATCGTTACCTAAAGTAGGGTCGCCAGCAAAAGTAGTGTATGCTTTAAAATTATAAACGCCAGCAGTTGTCATGTTTAAAGTATTAACCGTAAAAATAGCAGTAGCTGTTGATGCTAATGTTGGAGTATATATAGCACTTAATGTTTGGGTAACCGCACCTGTAACTAATACTTTTACGGGTATATTACTAATGGTATTAATACCATAATTTTTAACCACCACTACTATTGGTTCAGCAGCACTATAACAAGGTTGCCCAGCTGGCGGATTAACAAATGCGCTAATACCAGCATCGTTAGCTACAATATTTGAAATATTTATATTGTCCACATCTACATAATAATCGCCAGTACCCGATGGATCTTTTTTTCCAATAAACTTAAATACTAAATTTGATCCAGCATAAGCCGCCAACGAGTACGATTTATTTACATGACTAGTAGAAACAATATGATTGCCCGCATTTATAGAAGCTAGTAATGTATAAGTAGAACCACAGTTGTTAGATACATAAACATTTAACGAATCATTTGCATAATTTGCTAGTGTTAGTGGCCCTCCTGTTGGATAACCACTCCAATTCATTAAACGGTAATCAAAACTAATAGCGGTACTTGGTGTAGCGGGTCCAACTTTAACGGTAGTAATATCCACTAAGGTTGAAAATGTGCCGTATAAATTTCGAGTCATCGCGTTTGAACCTCCTGTACCATGCGCACTCATTACTTGCCATTGTGCACTTGGGTTATTTATCCATAATGTGGGAGTTGCTAATGATGAATTAAAATCTTCTAATAAAGGTAATGCACCATTATTAATTACTGATAAGTTTGCCGAATTAGTAGTTACGCTAGCCACAGAGTTTGTAATAATACATTGGTAATTGTAACCATTCATTGTACCTACTAAACCAGTTAAATTTAATGTTTTTGTGGTAACACCACTATAAACTCCTGTATTGGTTAAGTTAGTAAATGGCCCACCGGTACTTTCTTGCCACTGGTAGGTACAATTTGTTGGAGTAGCACTAGTAACAAAGCTAACGTTAGAGCCAACACAACCGCCCTTACTGCTAGGTTGGGTAATTATTGTTGGCGAACCTGGCGAAGCTGCTAAGGTATAAGAAGTTGTTCGGCAAGTATTATTAATACCACAGGTTGGCGAATCGGCCACGTGCAAATTATATGTACCCGACGCTGTTAATGTAACAACAATGGGCGTAGTGCCATTACCAAGCGATACCGAGCTAGAGCCTGCTGTTAGGGTTAAATAATCGGTAGCAACATTTGAAGCAAATGTGTATGTGCCCGCTACGTTTAATGTTAATACACTAAATTCGCCTGCAAAATTACAGGTTGTAATGGTGTATGCACCTGGTACACTGGAAGTAGAACTACCGTATTGTGAGGCGGAAATACATTGCGCTTTTACGGTATTTTGAAAAACAACTACCAATAAAAGTGCTACAAATACATTGTAAATTTTTTTCATGATTATTTTTTTTAATATTAAACTTCGTGTTATTCTCTATGCAAAGATATAAAAAAAAGTGTTGAATTATGATGTAATTAATTAACAATTATTACACGCCTATTGAGCTATGACCTGAGATTAAATCTTTTTACTACCTTTGGTTTTATGCGTTTTTACTTGCTTTTTTTAATATATTGTTTTTGCATTAATTTGAGTGCGCAAGATAAAATATATTATACAAATGGTATAAGCAAACAATTACAAGTACTACAAATAAGTGCCGATACTATTATTGCCCAAACCGATTCAACCGCCGAAACTATTTTAACACAAAATGTATTATTAATTGAGTATAAAAATGGCACTATTGATGTTTTTAATTTACCAACCCAATCTAAAATTATAAATACAAATTCTGTGCAAAAAAATAATATCCATAACCAAAACAAACCTTTGTTTAATTACAATTTGGTTTCTTATAATGCTTTAGCACTTTGTAATGCCGATGCTTCTGCATTTTACGAGCGCATATTACAAAATAAAAAAATAGGCTTGGGTATAATGGGCGCCTATAATTTTAACATACACTCTATTGGCACAAATGCATTTATAAGTATTTTAAACAACGCTAAAAAAAATTACGATTTAGGCATTTACCTTAACTACTACCCAAAAGCATTTTTAAAAAAAACAAGTATAACTTATGGTGTTTTGTTTAAGCAAACCAATTTTAGTTATAACATAGTTACAATAGATAGTGTAACTATTGGTGGGCAAACATCCTCCACCATTTCTTTTAAACCCACAAGCAGTAATCAATTTGCAACTATTTTTAATATTGGCACCCATACTACTATTTTACCAAATTTTTTTATTAAAACATTTTTTGGCATTGGTGGCTTTAATTTACGGGGCGATTATAAAACCCAATTTAATTATGAGGCAAATAAACAACAATCGTCTCCCAAACAAAAAAACAACACAAATAAAACTCAAAGTAACATCTCTTTTTTACCTAAAATATATATTGGTGTTAATATTGGCTTTGCTTTTTAATGAAAAAAATAATTTACATATTTTTAATTTTTGCTTTTACAACTAAGGCACAAGATAAACTGTATTTTAAAAATGGCACTCTAAAAAA
The DNA here is from genome assembly GCA_043746065.1 of Bacteroidota bacterium. Lineage (GTDB taxonomy): Bacteria > Bacteroidota > Bacteroidia > B-17B0 > Aurantibacillaceae > Aurantibacillus. Next base: position 5,735 of record JAYTRS010000136.1, read on the forward strand.
TTGTTTTTTAATATCTGTTGCAAAAGATGTGGTGTACTATAAAAATTATGATACCTCTGCCACTACGATAGAAACTAATAAAAACCAATTGGTAATGCTGCAAACCTATAATGGTATTAGGTATGTGTTTGCTAATGATGATAAAAAAAATAAAGTTACTGCTTTAGATTCTATAAAATTAAAGCAAAATAATTTTGGCATACAGCCTTTTAATTTTTTGTTAGGTAGGTTTACATTTAATTACGAACGCTTAACCAAAAATAATAAAATTGGTTTTATGATTCCACTCTCTATTACATTTAACCCGTTTGAAAGTATTTATAAAAACGCAGTAGATACTACCACAAACAATTATAAACGCAACCATCGCACAGGCACAAATATAATTAGTGGCTTTGATGTAAATTTTTATTTAGGCAAAAAACAAAACTCAAAATATTTTATTGGTCCACGCTTTAGGTATGGTACTGATTTGTTTATAGCCAACCTCGAGGGCTACTCCCTTCAAACACAATTTGGTTTAAAATTTTC
>JAYTRS010000137.1:0-1922 GCA_043746065.1 Bacteroidota bacterium
AGCTCTTTATAAATTTGACAACTCAATAATAAGCCACCCTTTTTACCTTAACCAGCTTGGCTTTGAGAACAAAATATGGCATAAGGACTTTTTATCAGACCAAAAACTTGAGGGTTTTAAGCAAATTCTTCACGACTTTGATTTTGTAGTTGACGATTTCTTTAAAGGGGAATGCAATAAATTAAGAGAGTTTGCAGAACTTGAAAAGACTATCACTTCAGAACTTGATAGAAACATTCTTATTGAAAAGACCATCCGTTTTGACAAGATTGCAATTGAAAAAGCAAGACAAGAATTTAGAATTAAAAAACTCAAAATGTGTTTAAATACATACAGTTTGGTAGAAAACATAAATTTACTTTTAGACCTTGACAAGAAAATAATCGAATATTGTAAACGAAACCTCTGACACGAAAGAACAACTACTGCTAACAGCAAGTTGGCTCTATGCGGGCATTATAGTAAATTTGATGTGCGGATTTCCAAATAAGCATTTGTATTGCCGACAAATTCTTCTCCGAAAACCCGCACAGCGCCAACTTGCAAGCCGTTATACTATAATGGTATTATTGTAAAATAAAACCCTGCAATAAAACAGACTAATAATAAAACATGACCACTTGCACCAACTTATAGAAAACCGTCGTTAAATTGGGTTATGAGTGCAAAACAAGAAACAACAAAACTAAAGCGACTACACCAACTTATTAAAGACAGTGAATTAGGAACAAACAAATGGAAACATAACAAGTATAATAATAAATAATACACCATTATAATGAGTGGGGGTAAATTAAAATACTAATCCCTCTTTTTTAACCATGTTGTAACGGCAGGGGCTAATTCTTTTTGAGATTTGCTACCCACAAACACACCAATGTGCCCACCTTTAAAACCGTACAATTCTTTATCGGTACTGCCTACTAAATTATTAAGAGGGGTGGTGGCAGCGGGTGGTACTAAATGGTCTTCGGTAGCATAAATGTTTAATAAGTTTGCGGTTAAGTTTTTTAGGTTTACTTTTTTACCGCCTACTTCTAACTCGCCTTTTACTAATTTGTTTTGTTGATACAAGTCTTTCATAAATTGTCTAAAGCACTCACCTGCTTGATCGGGGCTTTCGGCAATCCATTTTTCCATTCGTAAAAAGCTTAGTAATTTTGTTTCGTCTTCTAAACTATTATTAAGTGCTTGTTGCTTTTGGGCTTTCATCATGGGTTTAAGCATATCAAAACCTTGGTTTAAAAAATCGCCGGGTATAAGGCCGTGGTTGGCTTCTACTAATTTATCAAAATCCATATCGCGGCTCCATTTAAATAAAAGACCATCGTTGGTACTAAAATCAATAGGTGTAACGTGGGTTACTAAATTTTTTATTTTGTTTGGGTAAAGCGATGAGTAGATAACACTTAAAGTACCGCCTTGGCAAATGCTTAGGATATTTATTTTTTCTAATCTATTTTTTTTACGAATAAAATCAACACAATTATTTATGTAACCGTTTACATAATCATCTATACTCAAAAAACGATCGCTTCGGGTAGGAAAGCCCCAATCAATTAAATACACCTCTAAGCCTGCGTCTAACAGGTTTTTTATATAGCTACGGTCGGGCTGTATATCTAACATTTTATACGTATTTACTAATGCGTAAACAATTAAAACGGGAGTTTTATAGGTGGCGGGGGTATCTCTATCGTATTTATAAAGAGTAAGTTTATCTTCGTTGTAAACGGCTGTTTTGGGCGTTGTAGCAATATCAACATCTTTTACGTGGCTAAGTGTTTCGTAGCTTTTAATAACCTTTTGGGTAAGGTTAGCTAAATCTTTTAAGGTATCAATATTAGTATCCATAATTACAAATTTTATGTTACTAATGTAAGTATTATTTTAAAGGTTACTTAAACTTTATCTAATTATTT
>JAYTRS010000138.1:0-1921 GCA_043746065.1 Bacteroidota bacterium
CATAAGCCTTCTCTTATGCCTTTAGCATCATAATTTATAGTTTTTACCACAAGTTCTTGTTCATTGTTAACAGCATAAACTATTTTACATTTCCCTGTAAATATTTTGTTACCCTCTTTACTTAAATTATAGTTACCTTCATAAAATTTCCCATCTAATTCACCTTTGTAAAATGAAGTTTGACCAAAAATTAGAATTTTTTGTAACAGTAATATTGATAATATTATTTTTGTCCTCATTTTTTCATAGTTTCATTAGATCCTATTACAAATTAAACACACAGTACTGAACTGTAAATTCAGAGGGTAAGTTATTTTGATATAAAAACGATTAATGTATCTTTGTGTACTACTCAAACCAAAAAATAATTGCAAAAAAACACCATATCCAGTATTTATAAAGAATTAGCGCCGCAGTTACTGCTAACGGCCTATTACTATTTAAAAAACGAAGAGGATGCTAAAGACGTGGTTTCGGATGTATTTGAGCGCTTATTAAAACTAAACGATACCGAATTAAACGAACTATTGCATAGTAATGAAATTAAAGGCTATTTATTTATAGTGGTTAAGCATAAATGCTTTGATTTTATAAAAGTTAAAAAAAATAGAGCTACCATACTACAACATGTATTTTACTTGTTTAACACAAAAACGGACATTAATGTAAAGTTTGAAGAAGATTTATTTGAAAAATTAATACTCGAATTACCAAACAGAGAATCGCAAGTGTTGAAATTGAGTGTGCAAGGCTATAAAAACGAAGAAATAGCCGAGCAACTAAATATTAGTTATAATACCGCTCGAAATACGTTGCACGAAGCCAAGAAAAAAACAAGGTTGCTTTGGGACAACTACTTTAATTAATCGTTTTTATATTAGAAATGGACACTATATTAACATACGAACATTTTATGGAGCTATTAGATAGTAGCCCCATGCATGACGAATTACTAAAGCGCCAGTTATTAAACTACACGGGAACTGACATCAGAGTGTTGGGCGCAAAAAATTTTATAGAAAAAGAGCATGGTATTTCTAAACTAAAAACCTTTTTACAATTTGATGGCATTACCCAACAAAAAGGTACTAACAATACAAAAACACAAGCCCCATTTTATTATAAAATTGCAGCGTCATTACTATTAATTATAACATTATCGGTTGGTGGGTTTTATATGCTTAAGCCAACAAACTATTATCAATTGTATGCAATAAAAGATACAGGCTTAAATTTATTTATGGGCGAAAATGCCAGTAATTTAGATGAATTAATGACGGAGTACAAAGATGGCGATTTTGAAAAAGCAAAAAAAACGGGTATTAATTTAATAGTTCAACAGCCAACAAACGATACGCTGCATTATTATTTAGCTGTAATTAATTGCGAATTAAAATTGCCAAACGACGCTATTAGCGAGTTTAATTTAGTGAGTACAAAATCTGCTATTTTATTCGAAAAAGCGTTTTTTGCGAAGGCGTTATGTTTAATGAACATTAACAAAGCTATTGCAAAAAGTAGCTTACTTGAAATTGCTGAAAACCCAAATAATACCTATTATAATCAGGCTAAGCTTGTATTAAGTAAAGAGTATTAAGGGCATTCTATTTAATCCCTTTTTTCACTTCGACAAGCTCAGCGCACTGCATCGTTGAACTTCATTTTTGAAATTCCGATACATATCGGAATCAAATACCAATATAGCCTACGCACAAGCTCGCTCATATTGCCACTAGCAATATGCCGTATTTTCAAAAACTTGTGGTTCTTCGATATTTTTAGTGGAATTGAGTTTTATAAACTAACTCATACATTAGTCACGCCATGGCGTGAGTGCGGTGGACGTGGACGAACGGAGCGAAATTTTGATTTTACAGCAAATAGTGTGGAGGCTTTATGAGCGTGTAAAATTAAAATATGG
>JAYTRS010000139.1:0-1919 GCA_043746065.1 Bacteroidota bacterium
CCTTTATCTGTAGGAAGCATATTTGGGTCAATCATTAAAAAAGGAGCTAATTCTTGTTCAAGTCCTTTAAATATTTGATTCATACAAATATTAAATAAAAATTGATAAGGTTTTGCTTTAAATATAGGAGCTTTATTAACTACATTTCTACCATTTAATATTTGTCCAGCAACAGGAAGTTTTGCTTCATAAATAAGAAGTTCTCCTTTAAATTGTAAATCATGTGGTCTAATATCTAAGTAGATTGGTTCTGATAATAATGTATGAGAATAATTACTTATTTTAATACCTTTCCATATTTCATTAACTCTCGTAACCGTAACTGTATTTATTTCATCTTGTTCATCATCAAAATAAAATGCTTTTTTAGTTTTAACTTTAAAATTCTTAGGAATTACAAAATTCTCATCTACAATCTTTTTAACAACTTCTCCTAATTCTTCATCAAAATAAACTAACTTATAAATTATTTTTTGTGATTTCCAATAAGCTTCTGTCACTTGAAACATATTATGTAAAGAAAGATTGTTATTAGTTCCTCCATCAATAGCATCTAATTGTTCTGGTGTCACTGTAATTCCTGTACCAGCTCCTAATAATCCACTACCAAATAATTGATTTAATTGTACACTATTAGTTGCTTGAAATGTATTATATGGAGTTCCATAAGCATTTGTTTCTGTTATAGGTTTTCCATCAAAAGGATGTTTTTTTACAACAGCATCACCACTTGTATTAGTGTATAATTGATTTAAATTACTAAGTTGTTCATCAGTCATTAAATATCCATACCTATCAATTAAATCAGAAAGTGTAAGAATAATTATTCTACCAACATAATCTCCATTTTGAATAAAGTTTTCTTCTGGTGATTTATGAAAAAATGTATTTATAGGATTCCAAGTTTCAACATCAAAACCATTAGCTTTTAAATAAATATGTCTAAACCTTTTTCCTGTAATAAGCATATCTCTAAACTCAGTTCTACGGCAGTCGTGGAGTTTAAATCTTTCCTTTTGATCATCTAATTCTATATTTGCCCATATTAAAACCGTGTGTTGATATTTAGTATTTATCCAACTTTCAATTTCAATAGGAGACATAATTTCATCTCTAAATTGTTGTATTTGCTGTTGATTTTCTTCAGAATCTTTAATATCTAATTCTGCCATTTTAATCTTCACTTTATTACCAACTTCAGTTTCAATTTTATTTAAAAGATATTTTTTTAATAACTCTTGCTTCACTCTAAGTCTATCATTTGTAAATTTCTCTCCTTTACCAACAATAGTAAATAAATCAGGATAAGCATCTAACTCACCTAAAGCTGTATTAATTGGTTGTGATAGTATATCATAATGTTTAATAAAAGAATAATCAAAATCAGAATCAATTTTTTTAGCATATTCAATAGTGTCTTCTCCATATTCTTTTGGAAGAAGTTCTCCATTTATAAGTCTATAATTATCTAATAATTTTAAATTTTCTAAATATTGAATTCTACCTCTATATTCCAAACCATTCATCATTTCACGCTTCCATTTTTCATCCTTCTGTTTAAAAGGAATCATTTGTGGAGGTAGATTGACACCTAAATTATTTAATACACTATCCATAGAAAGACTTATTTAATATTTTTTGCAATGATAACTATATATAGTTATATAATAGAATTATAATTGATTTTAATTATAAACAAAAAAATACATTCTATTAGAATGTATTTTTATATATTTTCCCAAATAAAAATAAATATATTATTTTCCAGATAAAGCTGCATCTAACTCTAAGTTTGCTGCTTTTACTAATTTACCAATTAAAGCATCAATAGCTGACACCATATCTGCTTTATCTTCTTGCATATAAACAAGTCTAATTTTAAATAATTCTTCTACGTTTTGCATTTTGTTTTTTAGTTT
>JAYTRS010000140.1:0-18061 GCA_043746065.1 Bacteroidota bacterium
TTATCTGCTATGAATATTTTAGTGGAAGAATGGGGCGGTAAATTTCAGTGCCAAGAAGTATCTGCTAAAAAAGGATTAGGCATTGATTTACTTTTAGAAAAAGTATTGTTAGAAGCCGACATGATGGATTTAAAAGCAAATCCAGATAAAAATGCTGCTGGTAGTGTAATTGAAGCCAGTATGGAAGAAGGTCGTGGTTATGTGGCAACGATATTAGTACAAAGCGGTACCTTAAAAATTGGCGACGTAATGTTGGCCGGTGGTTATAGTGGCCGTGTACGTGCTATGTTTAACGAACGCGGACAAAAAGTAAAATCTGCTGGTCCCTCGCATCCCGTTAAAGTATTAGGTTTAACAGGTGCGCCAACAGCTGGCGATAAATTTAATGTAATGAGTGATGAACGCGAAGCTCGTGAGATTGCTACAAAACGTTTACAATTACAACGCGAACAAGGTATTCGTACCCACAAACATATTACTTTAGATGAAATTGGTCGTCGTTTAGCGATTGGCGATTTTAAAGAATTAAATGTTATTGTTAAAGGTGATGTGGATGGGTCTATTGAAGCCTTATCTGACTCTTTATTAAAATTAAGTACCGAAAAAGTTGCTGTAAATATTATTCATAAATCAGTTGGTGCCATAAGCGAAAGCGATGTATTATTAGCATCGGCATCAAACGCTATTATAATTGGTTTCCAAGTTAGGCCAAGTACTAGCGCTCGTAAATTAGCCGAGGTGGAGGAAATTGATATTCGTTTATATTCTATTATTTACGATGCCATTAACGAAATTAAAGCAGCCATGGAAGGTATGTTGGCACCAGAGTTTGTTGAAAAAATTGTATGTAACATTGAAATTAGAGAGGTATTTAACATTACCAAAGTGGGTACTATTGCAGGCTGTTATGTATTAGATGGCAAAGTAATGCGCAATACAAAAGTACGCATTATACGCGATGGCATTGTAGTACACACTGGTGGCTTAGGTTCATTAAAACGCTTTAAAGACGATGTAAAAGAAGTAGCCACTGGTTACGAATGTGGTTTAAATATTGATAACTATAACGATATTAAACAAGGCGATATAATTGAAGGATACGATTTAGTAGAAGTAAAAGCTAAATTGTAATGAATGTAACTAGTCCTAAAAAGACTTATACCAAACGTTAGCATAAACAATTAAATTATGTCGGTTCATAAAGAGTTTAAAAAAATTACGACCCACTCGCTACAGGAAATGAAAAGCCGTGGTGAAAAAATATCAATGCTCACTGCCTATGATTATACCATGGCTAAGATTATTGATAACAGCGGTATTGATGTAATATTAGTGGGCGATAGTGCCAGTAACGTCATGGCAGGGCATCAAACAACTTTACCCATTACATTAGATCAAATGATTTACCACGCCTCATCTGTAATTAGAGGGATTGATAGAGCGTTGGTGGTAGTAGATTTACCTTTTGGTTCATACCAAGGCAATTCAAAAGAAGCCCTACAATCGGCTGTAAAAATAATGAAAGAAAGTGGCGCCCATGCTGTAAAAATGGAAGGTGGTCGTGAAATTAAAGATTCTATTGAACGTATTTTAACAGCAGGTATACCCGTTATGGGGCATTTGGGCTTAACCCCACAAAGCATTTATAAATTTGGCACTTACAACGTACGCGCTAAAGAGGAGGAAGAAGCCGATAGACTGTTACAAGATGCTAAACTGTTGCAAGATTATGGTTGCTTTGCTTTAGTGTTAGAAAAAATACCCGCACACTTAGCCACAAAAGTAGCCCAAAGTGTGGCTATACCTGTAATAGGCATTGGCGCTGGTGCAGGAGTAGATGGACAAGTATTAGTAACCCACGATATGCTGGGCATGACCCACGAATTTAGCCCACGTTTTTTACGCCGTTATTTAAACCTTTATGATAGCATGGGTAATGCCTTTAAACAATACATTGCCGATGTAAAAAGCAAAAAATTTCCTAGCGAAAAAGAGCAGTATTAGTGCATTTTTATTAAAGACAAGCTCTATTTAATTACTTTTTAATTATTCCTTCGCACAAACTGTTTCAAACCGCCACAGGTGGTTTGTCCTATTTTTAAAAGCCTCAAACGCCTGTGTATATAATAAAAGCGCATTAGCTAAGCCAATGCGCTTTTTAATTGAGAAGAGTTACGGTTGATTAAAAATTATAAATTAAAGATGCTTTATATTTATAAATTTATAATTTATTTTAAACAACGTGTACCATGTATGGGTCGGTGTAGGGTTGTTTTACAGTGCCTTTAATGGCGCGTACCCTAAACCAATACTTAACACCTGGTGTTAAACCCACAACGGTGGTTTTACTAGTTGTGGTTGCTTCTATTTGCTGCCAAGTGGTAAGGTCGGTACTCACTTCCCACAAATAAGCGGCTATACCGTAGCTGTTTACTTCTAAATCTACCGTTCCGCTAAGGCGTTACGATGTAAATGGCGTTACACAACATTTTAAAGATGGAGAACCTAGTATTAGAATTGAAGCGCGCAATATATCTAGCCGTATGGTGGGTACTTTGCAAGGTGGAGGCGATTGGCGTATATTAATACCTGGTGGCAATCATGTTGACCAATTATTTTCAACGACTGATGGTGGAGGTAATGCCTTTGCTTATTCTTACGCTTTTGCTGAGGCTGATTGTAAAATACACAATTCGCCTACTCAACTAAATTCTGCAATACCATGCCTTGGTGCAAATAATATAATAAGTGCTACTGCAGGTTGGCTTACTTGGAGCGGCTTAACATGCCAAAGGCGTGTACCTTGTGAATTTAAGTTTTAGCGAAGGCAATAATATGATACAAAAATTAATAATTCAATAATAAATAACATGAAGTATATTTTAATAATAGTAGTAAGTGTATAATGTTTTAAAGGTAAAGCAAATACATACTTAACTAATACTAAATTACCAATAGATACATTTATATATGGAAATATGCAACTAACTAAATTGTTATTAGACCCTCAACGTGGGCAACAATATTACGATTATCTAACTACTGTAAGTTTTTTTGATAAAGCAACGGATAGTATAGTGCCCGTAAATACTGTAAAATATGGTAACTCAACATTTAAAAGAAGAATTTATTTTGGTAATAATTATTTTGATACAACGGGTACTCATTTTCCAGATTCTGTACGTTTATGGCAGATAGTAGGTTTAGGAGCCATCCCCGATTTTACATTTATGCCAACAAACCCAATGCCAAGTTATACCGATTTTAATTTAGTAACCAATACCGTAACTATAAATTCGGGGATTACTATTCCTTACTCAGGCATTACAAATGCAACCAACGTTACTATTGTAATAAGTGATGGTGTTAATGAGGTATTACAATCTATTGCCATTAATTCAAACGCTACTAATCGGTTATCCAATGGGGCAACGCTTAATGGTAATTCAGTAACCATACCAGCAAGCGATTTAAATGTGCTTTCGCCAAGTAACAATGCCTTTATTAATATTATAGTTTGAAATGTTGATTATCACTATTTTTCGGGTAAACGTATTGCATTTACTCGTACATTTATGTATAAAAAAAATAAGGTAGTAATACAATAATTTTATAAATTAAATTTACCATGAAAAAACTAAGCTATAGTATTACTTTACTTTTAGTATTATGTTTTACTTTTTGTAAAAAAAAGGAAACAACAGCTGTGCCGGTTAATACAGCACCTACACCCGGTGTGGGTGTGCCCAATGGTTTAGTAAAATCAACTGGCGGAGATTATTGTAATTTATCAACAACCTACAATTATACCCACATTGGAAATAATGTAAGTAAAGATAGCACCGTTCAGGCATCATTTTTTACTGCACCTACAAGTGGCATACCATCAACTAATGTAAATGCTGGCACAGTTACCATAAATGGTGTGCCATTAGCGTATAATAATTCGCCATTGTTATACTACATATATAGTGGCTTAACGGCAAACATTACAGGCTCTATAACATGGGATGTTACGGGTAGTGGCACGGTTACCGCATTTAATCAAAGCTTTGTACCAAGCTATCCGCACTATACTGGTGGCGGCGCTTTACCCGATACTTGTATAAAAGCTAATGGCATTACTATAAATATAACTGGTGTTACCAATAACCAAAATAGTGTAGTAGTATATTTAAATTTAGGTACAGCAAATTTGTACAAATATATTTTAGGTTCGAATGGCTCGGTTACTTTTTCAGCAGCCGAATTAGCGAGCCTTTCTACAAACCAAGTACTAACTATTGATTTGTTTTTAACCAACGCCTACACTGCCACGCACAATGGCTTTAAGCATGGTTTTACTAACGGAATACGATACACAAAATACAGTTATTTAAAATAATTCTATTTGGTATTATTTATTAAAGAAAGATTATTTTTTTGTTATTCCTTTTACAAACTGCCATATAACATGGTGTTTTTTTGTTTCAATAAAATGATTTACAAATTCTAAGGCAATAAACCCTATTATAACAGAGAGTGTCCATTGAAGCCATTCAGGTGTATCGTTAACAATTACTTTTTTACGACCCGCTAAGCCAAATAAATTATTTACTCCCCTTTTTTCTATAACGTAATGTGAAAAAAAATGTGTTACAGATAATCCAATTATAAACCCAATTAAGTTTCCTATTACTTGATTAACTACAAACCACTTTATTTTTTTTGGGGTAAATTTTCCCAAAAATGTGGTGGCTTTTTTTTCGGGTTGGTTCCAAAGCTCTTTAACTTTTTGATAATAAGTATCATTGCTTTCACTTTCCTTTCTCCATTTTAAAAAAGCCTCTCGTTCTTCAGCACTGTGAGTGCCCGAGAGGCTTCTTATGATAGAGATACAGGCTTGTGTCTCATCCATATTAAAATTAAAACTTAAAACTTAGTCCGCCTGTTAAATATGATATTCCATAACCCACCTCAGCAAATAATCCAATATTTTTTGTTAAGTAATATCTACCACCCACAAATATTGAAAAAGTTGGGAAAACGTTTCCTGAGTTTACGTAATAATTATCGGCATATGGATCAGGATTATTTGTTTCATAATGATAGTTTTGAAATCTAAGTCCAGCTAATCCACCAAAATAAAGTTCTCCCTTTTCAAAGTTTAAAGCATCGGCATGATACACTCCGCGAACAGCTACCAAAAAATTACTCCAGCTATTTTTATAATAATAGTTATTGTTGTATCCATGTTTATCCCAATAGTAGTTGTATGTAGAATATGCGTTCTGATATCCTAAATAAATACCTAAACCCAAATAACCAGGCCCCAATTTTTTAGGAATAGCATGCTCATAAGAAAAACTAAAAGCTGGGCTTGAATGATAACTATAACCACGACCACTATACGCAGAATAATAATTACCGCTTCCTAAGCCTACGCCTAAATTTATAATATTGGTATTTCCATCAAAACATTTTTCTCCACTTTCAGAATTAGTACTGCTGTTTTTTTTACCACTTTGAGCATTTGCCACTGTGAAGCTAAAAAGTAACGCTGTTACTATCATGCTTTTTTTTATAAAATTATTCATAAATTAATATTTAAAATTAGTCTTCAGTTACACTGTTGCCTGCTCTTCAGTTTTGCTGTTGCCCTTTTTATTTAATTTTTGTTTATTTACTATTGCTTATTATAGTTGCTACTAACCTAATTTCGCACTGTAAAGATAAAATTAAAAAAAATAATTTTATTTACAAAAATAAAATACAGATTTACATAATTCACACTTTTTTAATGTGTTACTTTTAAGTTATTAGGCTTTAAATAGCCTAAATAAGCCGTTTTATTTCAAAAAAAAATTATGTAACCTTTATATTAGGTATTCCTACAAATAAAAAAACACTACGTTTTCGTAGTGTTTCTTAAAATTAAAGTTTTTATTATTTTGGAATCATGTGAAATTCATATTTATCATTTCCTTCAATATAATAATACCAAAACGATTTTTCTTCTAACCTAAGAATAACCAAAGTATGCGAAGATTGTTGGCTTACTCCTTTTAAATCTATTTCTTTATCATTATTCTGAAACGCCCATCTGCCCGTTCCACCAAAACTACCCCACACATACGAATAATCTCCACCTTTGGTATAGGTTTCGGTATAACCCGACATAAAAGACGTATAATCAGATCCATTTTTCTTGGCGTTATCAATTTTCCATGCCTGAGCAACTCTCGCCGTTCTTGTTCTAAAACTAATTAACGGTCCGTCGGGGTACTTTTTACAGCTTTGAACTGGAAGCATTACTGCCGCAGATAAAAAAATGGCTAGAGATATATTTTTAATTATTTTAATTGTTTTCATAAATTATATATATATATATATATTAATTTGGTTTAGTTTATAAAAAATTATTGTTTTACAATGGTGTTTCCCGACATGGTGATTGCGCCGTTTCTTGCCAAAGCTCTACCATCAAGTGTTGCGCCAGTATTAAACGAAATAGATTGAAGAGCCATTACCGTTCCTTTAAAAACCGAAGTAGTTCCAAAAGTTGCCGATGTACCTACTTGCCAAAAAATATTTGCAGCAGAAGCCCCATTGGCTAAAATTACTTTACGATCGGAAGTAACTGTAAGTGCAGATGCAATTTGTATAATAAAAACAGCATTTGGATTTCCTTTGCCATCAAAGGTTAAATCGCCAGATGATAACTCTAATGAAGATGTTGACTTATATAAACCTGGTGTAAATGTAAGTCCGCCAACGTTGCCAGCTATTGCTACAATATCGGTACAAGTTCTTCCTGCAGCATCGTTATATGCAGCTGTTAAATCAAGTTTGGCTTGGTTTGCAATGGCATCATTAATGTGTTGCGTTCCAACCAATATACCTGGAGGAAAACCACCAATTGACGTTCCTGGGCTTAAGCCCATATCGCCTGTAATATTTGTTGCGCCTGTATTTGTAATACCCGAGCCTGCAAGAATAGCAAGATTTGCTGCGCCAGCCATTGCTACCTGAGCTTGAGTGGTGGTTTGAATTGGTATAACAATAGGGCCTGAAGGCGAGCTAGGTGAGGTAGGTTCTATTGTGGTCTTTTTTTTACATCCTGTAAATAAACTAATGGATACAATCGCAATAGTTGTAATAATTTTTCCTGTTTTCATTTTTTTTGTTTTAGTTTTCCGCCACTTATACATATAAAGGTGAAGGCGTTTTCACGCTACAAAGTTGCAGCACTTAAATCTGAATGTGTTACATCGCCAACCTAAAAAGTTATATAATTCACACAATTAAAGAAGTGTATTATAAAACACAAAACAATAAAAACTAAAATAATACTGTGAACAAGAGGTGAAACTATAAGTCTACAAGACTTATGTTTACACTTACTTTAAATTAAAATACTCGGTAGCCATTAATGCAATTTCGTTACCGTAGGCTAAACTAGCGGTAGCTGCGGGGCTTGGGCTATTAATAACGTGTAAGGCATTGCCATTTTTTTCTATTTTAAAATCGTCTAACATTTCGCCTTCGGGGGCTAAGGCCATGGCTCTGATACCACAGCGGGCTGCCACAATATCGTCTTGCTCTAAACTCGGAATTAATTTGCGTAACCTGTTTAAAAAATACGTTTTACTAAATGCGCCTCGGTATTCATCTAAACCAAAACGCCAGTGTTTTGCAAAAAATTTCCATGTGCCGCCATAGGTAAAGGCTTGCGTAGTATCTTTTAAACTAAATGCTGTTTTTTTATAGCCTTCTCTATCAAATACAAATACGGCGTTGGGTCCGCACTCTGTACCACCTTTTATCATGCGCGTAAAGTGCACTCCTAAAAATGGAAATTTAGGGTTGGGCACGGGGTAAATTAAATGATTTACTTTTGATAAACCCTTTGGCGTTAAATCGTAATAATCGCCCCTAAAACCTACAATAGCGGCGTTAGTTTTTGTACCTTCTTTTTTTGTAACCCTATCGGCTTGTAAGCCCGCAGTGCTAATAATGTATTTACCTATAAACTTTGCTTTATTGGTAACCACCGTTGTATAATCGGTACTTTTTATAAAATCTATCACCTTTTGGCCAGTTAACACTTTGCTACCATTGGTTTTGGCATTAATTAATTCGGCATACTTTCGGGCCACATCGCCATAATCAATAATACCAGTGCAACCTACTCTAATACCTGCAATGCCTTCGCAAAAAGGTTCAATTTCTTTTATTTGAGCGCTGGTAATTAACTCTACATCTTCTACCCCATTTGCAATACCGTTGTTAAATACTTTGTTCATGTGTGGTAGTTCGCTTTCATCGGTAGCTACTATTATTTTACCACATATATCAAATTTAATTTTATGCTCTTTAGCAAAAGTAACTAATTCTCTGCGCCCACTTACACAATTACGCGCTTTGTACGAACCTGGTTTATAATAAATACCACTGTGTATTACGCCACTGTTGTGCGATGTTTGGTGAGCCGCCACTTGGTTTTCTTTTTCTAAAACTAAAACTGTTTTAGTGGGATGTTGGGTTACCAATTTTAAAGCAGTAGCCAAGCCCACAATGCCGCCACCAATTATAATAATATCAAACGTTTGTTCCATAAAAAAGGCAAAGTTATAAATTTATAGAGATACAGCTTACAAGCTTGCTTAAATTTTAACAAAACCCATTGTTATTTTTTATATCTTAGCTTAATTAATTACTAACCCTTATAACATGAAAAAACTTTACCTAACACTTTTTACATCATTATTTACATTACACATTGCAACTGCACAAATAAGTTTAACTAAAGCGGCTAACGAGCCCGTAGTTGGCGATAATAGTGTGTTTAGTTATTTTGATTCGGTAGGGGTAGTGCCTCGTAACACTGGCACAAATCAAGTATGGAATTTTACCAGCTTTACTCAAAATACCATTACTACTAGCTCAATGTACACCAGCACCACTGCAGTAGCTTCGGCAACAGCATTTGCAGGCGTTACCATGGTAGAAGATAGAGGAAACAACAACTATAATTTTTGGAAATCGACGGCTACTCAGTTTGAATTATTGGGTGTGCAAACAGGCACAACAGTCACTTTAAATTTTACAAACTCGGCCATTGCTGTTGTTTGGCCAATAAATTATGGTTATAACCAAAGCGATGCTTTTGCAGGTACTGCAAATACAAGTTTTGGTAACGGTACCGTTACTGGTAATATTAACACAAAAGGTGTAGGTACAGGCACATTAACAATACCTGGTGGCACTGTTTTTACAAACATTTTACAAACCGTAACATCGCAAACAGTTAACCTTTTAATAAATGTGGGTATTGGTACAGCTACATTAAATGTAAAATCTACTGATTATAGTTATTATAGCGGCACTAATAAATTCCCGTTACTTACATCAAGCTACCAAAAAAACACCTCTACTTTGCCATTTAGTAGTCCAACTATTACTACTACTAGCGATGTAAAAGTAAACAACGCCGTACTTTTGGGTTTAACAAATTATAATATTGATGCTAATTATAGCATTTACCCCAACCCTGCCAGCAATTTTTTTAACGTAAGTTTAACTAATAATTCGAGTTACAACGCCAATATTACAATATACAATGCATTGGGGCAAATAGTAAGCACTTATAATTTAGGTAGCCAAACCGTAATTGAAAAAAACATATCTATTGCCGATTTAAAAAGCGGGATTTATATTGTAAAAACTAATTTAGGCAACAAATCATCGAGCAGACGATTAATTGTTGAGTAGTTTCTTATCTCTTTAGAAGAACAAAAAATCCTAAGCAAAAAACTTAGGATTTTTTTTATTTTAAAAATTATAAAGTTTTTATTCTATATTTGCCCTGCAATTGGTTTTGTGTAACAACAAAATAATAGGGAATAACGTGTAAATCGTTAACAGTACCCGCTGCTGTATGTTCTTAATAAAGTTTTGTCATTCTTAGCCACTGTTTAATTAAAACGGGAAGGCGACAAAGCAAGAACGAGTCAGAAGACCTGCCAAAGGTAACACAGTTCAACACTATCGGGAGGTATGGTTTAGAGCGACTAAATTTTTTCATTGCATTGAATGTAGTTTTAAATAGGTGTATTGCCTGTCGATTATTTTTTATTTTCGGCCTAGTACTGTTTTGTCCGCTTTATTTTGTAGCGCAAGATACTGTAGCACTAAAAGAAGTAGATGTTGTTGCAAAAAAAATAACACTCTCGCAAATTGGTAAAAAAACCGAAACAATTGATTCAACCCTACAACAACAATTTAAATTTAACTCCATAGCCGATGTATTAAGCCTAAACTCAAGCGTATTTATAAAAAGCTATGGTCCTGGTGCATTAGCCACTACTGCTTTTAGAGGAGGCAATGCTAGCCAAACAGCCGTTTTGTGGAATGGCTTTAACATACAAAACGCTATGTTGGGGCAATTAGATTTAGCGTTATTACCCAGCGTGTTGTTTGATCATGTGGAAGTAGAGTATGGCGGTTCGAGTGGTAACTGGGGTAGTGGCGCTGTAGGTGGAAGCATACATTTAAACAATACCTTAAATTTTAATAAGGGGCTGTTTACAGCTGTAAATATTAGCCGCGGTAATTTTGGTTTGCTTAATGCAAGTACACAGCTTAATTACAGCGCTAAACGGTTTGTAACATCTACTAAAATGTATACCAATAGCAGTAAAAATAATTTTAGGTATATAGATACTACCGATAAAGAACACTCATTAAAACAACAACAGCATGCGGCGTATGCGTTTTATGGTTTGCTGCAAGAACTTAAATTTTTAATTAACCCAAAGCAACTACTAAGTATTAATGCTTGGTTAACTACAAATAATAGGGAGCTGCCCACGTTTAATAAAAGCAGCATTAGTAAACAATACCAATATGATAAAAGTGCGCGTATTACTGCCAACTGGAGTTACGTGGCCAACAAATATACTGCAAGTATTAGAGGCGCATTTTTTAACGATAATTTAAATTATACGGATAGCGTTGCTAGTCTATTTTCTAAAAGTAAAGTACAAACTATTATTTTTGAAAACGAGCATTTTTATAAATGGCTACACGGCCAACAATTAAATATGGGGCTTAATGCCACCTCAAATACAGCATTTACGCAAAACTATGTAAGTACAAAAAGTTTAAACAAAGTATCGTTATTGCTTGGCAACAAGGGCGAATATTTTAACACAAAATTAATTGTTTATACGCAAGCACGCGTTGAATATTATAATACCAGCGCCTTACCCATTACCGGAAACCTAAGTGCCACTTATTTTTTACACAAAAACATAACTAGTAAAATTAATATTGCAAAAATTTACCGCATGCCCACCTTAAACGAATTGTATTGGCAGCCTGGCGGAAACATCAACCTAAAACCCGAACAAGGTTATACCTACGAGGGCGAATTAAATTACAAACAACAGTACTATCATTTTTTAATTTCCATTTCAGGGGCGGCATTTAGTAGAACTGTAAACGATTGGATTTTATGGACACCCGGCGCTTATGGAAACCCACAACCTATAAACATTCAACAGGTTTGGAGCAGAGGAACAGAAACAACATGGAAATTACATTATAAAAAAAATAAATTTAAAGCCTTTACAACTATTGCTACAAGCTATGTATTATCTACCGTTAAAAGTAATTATCAAGAAAATGATAATACACAAAACAAACAATTAATTTATACGCCACGCTATAGTGTTAACGCCAATTTTTCTATAGGATATGATAACACCATACTAACCTACTATCATCAATACATGGGTTACCGATTTACAACTAGTGATAACACACAGTGGCTAACGCCCTACCATTACTCATCGTTACGCTTAACTACTAGTTTAAATTTAAACCAAAGTAAATTAATTTTATTTGCTGCTTGTAATAATTTATTTAACACGAATTATACCATTATCTCTAATCGCCCAATGCCATTGCAAAACTTTGAAGTAGGTATTTCGTTACAGTATAAAAAGTTGAATAGCCAATAGGTAATTGGGAATAGGAAAAAATAAAAACAAACAAAAATAAAAACAAATAAAAAAATGAAAAAACAATTACAAAGTATGGCAATGGTAGCTACTTTAGCTCTTGCCTCAATTACAACCACGGCGCAAACAACAGCCGATTTGCAAAACCTAAGTCTTAGCCCAAACTCTTACTGGAATGGGGCTAACGGCACACCAACAGTAACTTCTGTAAATACGTTTACAAGTGGTAATTGTGTATTCCCCAACAAATGGAATGGCGGTGGCTATTGGGAAAGTGGTTGGGCATATAGTAATATGAAAGATAGTACAACTGTAGGTTACACCAATCAATACAGTGTACGTAGTGCCGTTGGTTATACAAATTCTACTAATTATGTAATAGGTAAAGGCGGTTCTAAATTAAAATTTAATGCCGCAGCAATAGGCAAACAAATGGCTGGTTTTTACGTAAATAATGGTACTTACGCTGCTATTAGTATGCGCGATGGCGACGCCTACGGGAAAAAATTTGGTGGCGCAACAGGTAACGACCCAGATTGGTTTAAACTAAAAATTCAAAAATATTTTGGTGGTGTTATTGGCACTGATAGTGTAACCTTTTATTTAGCCGATTACCGTTTTGCAAACAATGCACAAGATTATATTGTAAAAACCTGGCAATATGTAAACTTAACAAGTTTGGGCAATGTTGATAGTTTAGTGTTTACACTATCATCAAGTGATAATGATGTAATGTACGGAATGAACACTCCAAGTTATTTTTGTTTAGATAATTTTACAACCCTAAATACCGTAACAGGGCTTAATGAAATTAAAAATAGTGAAAATGAAATTGTACTTTATCCTAACCCAGCACAACACCAAATTACAATTCGTTCAACAGTTGCCTTCACAAATGCAGAGGTTGTAAACCAATTAGGGCAAGTAATTATTACATCAACTCAAAATACAATTGCTTTAACTGATTTACAAGCTGGCATTTATTTTATTAAAACGTACAACAACGCTCAATTAATTTCTACTAAAAAGTTTATTAAAAACTAAGCTGTTGCAAAAGAAAAAAGTTATCTTTTCATGGAGTGGAGGCAAAGATTCATCTCTTTGCCTTCATTTTATATTGCAACAAAACATATACGAAGTCTGTCATTTACTCACATCCATAAACGGTAATTTAAAGCGTGTTTCTATGCACGGCATACACGAAAGCCTAATTGAAGCGCAAGCCCATTCAATAGGCATCTCCTTAAAAAAAGTGTATGTATATGAAGCCAGTAATGAAGAATACGAGCAACAATTAACAAAGGTTTTATTAGAAGTTAAAGCTGAAGGTATTGATACCGTTATTTTTGGCGACATTTTTTTAGAAGATTTACGCCATTACCGCGAAGAAAAATTGGCTACACTAAATATGACAGCCATTTTTCCTTTATGGAAAATGAATACTACTAAACTAATACAGCAATTTTTAAATTTAAATTATAAAACAATAGTGTGTTGTGGCAACGATGCTTATTTAAAAAAAGAGCAGGTGGGTAAAATAATTGATGAAGATTATATAAATAACCTAGCTAAAGATATCGACCCCTGCGGAGAAAATGGCGAATACCACACCTATTGCTACGAAGGTTTTATTTTTAAAAAACCAATATTGGTTAGCGTTACAGATATATTATATAAACCTTTGGATATAACCCTACAGCTACCCGATAAAAACAATAAAATAACCAAAGGTTTTTGGTATGCAAACGTTGAATTAATCTAAGAATATGGGTATTCATCTATCCAAAAAATAATTACCGTTTCCGCCTCAATTTGTGTACTTTTGTACGCATAAAATGAACTCTATTAATTACATTGACGAACGTTTGTGGGCAGGCAACATGGGTAATACCTTTGTGGTTTTATCATTTGTAGGGGCCTTACTCTCTTTTTTTTCATATTATTTAGCCTCTAAAAATGTTGATTTTAAAAAATTAGCACGCTTTTCATTTAATCTACACAGTTTTGCGGTGTTAGGCATTATTGCAACATTATTTTTTATGCTATTCAATCATTATTTTGAATACCAATACGTTTATCAGCATAGTAATAAAGCAATGGATATGAAATACATTCTATCCTGCTTTTGGGAAGGACAAGAAGGTAGTTTTTTATTATGGACGTTTTGGAACATTATTTTAGGAGGTATTTTAAAACGCCAACTTAAAAATAATGAGTGGGAAGTGCCAGTAATGACGGTTTTTTCGCTGGTACAAGTATTTTTAGCAAGCATGCTGTTAGGTATTTATTTTATAGATTACAAAATTGGATCTAATCCCTTTTTATTACTTCGCGAACATTCTTTATTTCAAAACCTGCCTTTTCTAAAAAATCCGAACTATCTTTCTAAAATTGATGGACGAGGCTTAAACCCATTATTAATGAATTATTGGATGACCATTCATCCACCCACATTATTTTTAGGCTTTGCCTCTACCCTGGTGCCCTTTGCTTTTGCCATTGCCGCTTTATGGAACAGAAGTTACGCCAGTTGGCAAAAAATTGCTTTACCTTGGACATATTTTGGCATTTTAATTTTAGGAATAGGTATTTTAATGGGTGGTGCTTGGGCTTACGAAGCTTTAAGCTTTGGTGGTTTTTGGGCTTGGGATCCGGTTGAAAATTCATCGTTGGTGCCTTGGTTAATTTTAGTAGCCGCAGGGCATACAATGATTATTAATAAAAATAAAGGCGGTAGTTTATTTACCACACATTTATTAGCCATTGGTGGATTTTTATTGGTTCTCTATTCTACTTTTTTAACCCGAAGCGGTGTATTAGGCAACGCATCTGTGCATGCTTTTACCGATTTGGGCATGACAGGGCAATTGGTATTGTATGTGCTTACCTTTATTTTTATTAGCGTATTTTTATTAATTACCAACCAATTATTTAGGGTAAGTTATATTGTTGGTTCGCTACTTTTATTATTTTTTGGATTATTGTATGGCTACAAAACCTACTTACTAATGGTATGGATAGGCGCATCGGTTGTTGTAACCTTTATTTCGTATTATAAATTTTTTCCAAAAGAAAAAGAAGAAGAAGAATTATACTCGCGCGAATTTTGGATGTTTTTAGGCTCTTTATTGTTTTTATTATCCGGTTTAATTATTACGTATTTTACATCTATCCCTGTAATAAATAAATTATTTGGCACCGAATATGCGCCACCAAAAGTGCCTGTTTATAATGTGTGGATTGTACCCTTTGCCATTTTAATACTTATTGTTATTGCGTCGGCACAATTTTTAAAATACAAAAAAACAAATGCCAAGCAGTTTTACAAACGCATAAGTTACAGTTTTGGTTTAGCTGTTTTATTTGGGTTAGCCTGCTCTATTCCACTTTATTTTTTAAATGGTTTTTCAAGCTCTGATCAAAAATGGAATTTAATTAGTTACTCTATGTTATTTATTACGGGCTTGTTTGCTGTATTTGCAAATGTTGATTATTGGCTAAATATTTTAAAAGGCAATATTAAAAAAAGTGGGGCTTCTATTGCACATATTGGTTTTGCTTTAATTTTAATTGGCGCTTTAATTTCCACTTCTAAAAAAGTAGTATTATCAAAAAATACAGCCACTAAAAAAGTAAGCAGTTTAGGTAGCGATTTTGACGATAAAAAAAGTATTTTATTAACCCAAGGCGATACGTTAACAATGGGTCCGTATTTAGTTACCTACACGGGTAAAAAACAAGAAGGCATAAACTTTTATTTTAATATAGATTATTTAAAATTAAATAAAGACCATAAACCCGAACTTGACTTTACACTAATACCTCGTGTACAAGATAATCCGTTAATGGGCAAAGCCCCCGAGCCTGCTACTAAACATTATTTAAGCCGCGATATATATACCCATGTTACCTATGCTGTTTTAAGTGTTGACACGACTATAAAGAAAAAAAATGCTTATGCATCAGCAAAAAATTATATTGGCCACGTAGGTGATACTTTATTTTCAAGCAACGCCATTATTATAATTGATTCGTTACGCACAAATTTAAACAAAGAGCAATATCAAAAAAACGATTCGTTATTAGAAGTTACCGTGGTATTAAGAGCTATTGATGCTCAAAGCAATGAGTTTAAAGCCTTACCTAAATACATTATAAAAAACAATGTTGTTATTCCGCAAGAAGATGTAATTGATAAATTAGGCTTAAAGTTTGTGTTTTGGAAAATTAATCCTGAAGAAGGAACTATTGAAATTACCATGAGCGAAAAATTAGCAAATAATAAAGATTTTATTGTAATGGAGGCCTATGTTTTTCCATACATAAATATTTTATGGTTAGGCTGTTTAATAATGGCTATAGGTACTTTTATTGCAATAATGGAAAGGCTAAGAACATCAAAATTAAAATCCATAAAAGAATAAATGACCAAACCACAAAAGCAACATATTGTAATTATTGGTTGCGGCAATGTAGCTTGGCATTTAGCAAAACATTTTTGTTCCTTAAAAAAATTCGAAATTTCGGTTTACAATCATAAAGCAAACAAAGCCTTAAACGATTTTAAAACCCAATTAAACTGCAACACTTTTATTGGGCTAAACGAGATAATTACTGGCGCTAATTTTTATTTTATTTGTGTGTCTGATTCTCATATTTCTTCCGTATCAAAAAAAATAATGCCTTTTAATAAAGAATCGATTGTTGTACATACTTCGGGGAGCATGGCTATTGAAGCCATTAAAACAAATAATTATTGCAAAGCTGTTTTTTATCCCCTACAAACCTTTAGTAAAAATGATACGATTAACTGGAAAAAAATTCCCATTTTAATTGGCGCAAATAATAATCATACTTTTAAATTAGTAACACGTTTAGCAAAGTTATTTTCAAAACATACACTACAAGTTAATTACAACCAACGTTTACATATTCATTTAGCGGCAGTATTAGTAAATAATTTTACAAATGCATTGTACGCTTCTGCCAGTCATCAACTAAAAAGAGTAAATGTTGATTTTAAAATTTTACTTCCCTTAATTCAACAATCTATATTTAAATTAAATACCTTAACGCCGTTGGAAGCACAAACTGGCCCAGCCAAACGACATGATGAAGCAGTTATAAAAAAACATGTAATGCTATTGAAAACCGATAGGGATTTAAAAAAAATTTACACACACTTAACCCAATTAATCGTTAACCAACAAACTCATTAATATGCTTAATTTTAAACAAGCCCTTACAAAAATTACAACCTTAATGTTTGATGTTGATGGCGTAATGACTGATGGCAAAGTACTGGTAATGGAAAGTGGTGAAATGGTTCGAAATATGAATAGTAAAGATGGTTATGCTCTTCACATGGCTGTTCAAAAAAAATATAGAGTGGTAATAATTACAGGCGGTAATAATGTAGCCGTAAAAAAAGCCTTAGAAAAAACATATATTACAGATATTTTTATTAATCAACACGATAAATTACAATGCTATAAAGATTATATTTATACCAATAACTTAAAGGATGAAGAAGTGCTTTACATGGGCGATGATTTACCCGATTGGGAAGTAATGAGCAGAGTTGGTGTAGCTGTTTGCCCAAACGATGCCGCTACAGAAATAAAAAGTATTTGTCAATATATATCCTCACAAAAAGGGGGCGAAGGCTGCGTAAGAGATGTAATTGAGCAAGTATTGCGTGTACAAGGTAAATGGGAAATTGTAAAGTGGTAATGCTATTTTAAATTTACAATTTTAAAAATTAAACTATAATTGAAAAACAATTTATTAAATAATAAACTCATCGCTTTTTTAAAGCTTATAAGGCTCGAAAACCTTATTATTATTGCTTTAACGCAAATACTATTACGTTATTTTGTAATGCAAAAAATTTTAATTTTAAATGGTATTACATTAGAATTAAATAATATTTTATTTAACTTAATTGTTTTAAGCACTGTTTTAATTGCAGCTGCGGGCTATATCATTAACGATTATTTTGATGTAAAAACCGATTTAATAAATCACCCCGAAACCGTAGTGTTAGATAGGGTTAT
>JAYTRS010000141.1:0-1915 GCA_043746065.1 Bacteroidota bacterium
AACGTTTTTTGCAAATAGATGATGAAAGCGAAAGTGTAAGTAAAAGTTTAGAGTATAGCTACGATAATTGGTGTGTGGCGCAAATAGCACAGTATTTAAAAAAACCATTAGAAGTAAAAATACATACCGAACTAGCTCAAGGGTATAAAAATTTATTTGATGTAACAACCGGTAATATGCGCCCTCGTAAAAATGGTAATTGGTTGTCGCCCTTTTACCCTAACGAAATTAATAATCATTTTACTGAAGGAAACAGTTGGCAATACTCATTTTATGTACCACAAGATATTGAAGGCTTAATTAAATTACATGGCGGTAAACAAAATTTTGAAAATAAATTAGACGAATTATTTACAACCACTCAAAAAACTAGCGGACGTGAGCAAGCGGATGTTACAGGCTTAATTGGGCAGTATGCTCAGGGTAACGAACCCAGCCACCACATGGCTTATTT
Source organism: Bacteroidota bacterium (assembly GCA_043746065.1). GTDB lineage: Bacteria > Bacteroidota > Bacteroidia > B-17B0 > Aurantibacillaceae > Aurantibacillus. Next base: position 455 of record JAYTRS010000141.1, read on the forward strand.
ATATAATTATGTTGGCAAACCCCAAAAAACAATAAATATAGTACATAAAATATGTAACGAATTTTATAAAAATACACCCAATGGTTTAATTGGTAACGAAGATTGCGGACAAATGAGCGCTTGGTATGTGTTTAGTGCTATGGGTTTTTACCCTGTTTGTCCAGGTTCACCATTATACGTTTTAAGCCAACCCATTTTTAAAAACGTAAAAATTAATTTTGAAGATAGTGCAAGTTTCATCATTGAAAATAATGCGCCCGAAAATCAAATAGTAGCGGGTTATGAATGGAATACTAAAAAATTATTACGCTCGGTTATTCATCACAATCAACTACAAAATGGTGGTAAACTAACATTTAATTTTTTAAATAAAACTGATACCTCAAATAATTATGGAAGGAGTGGAATAAAAAATTTACCACCTTCGCGCATCATAACGCACACTATTATTCCATCGCCAATAATTAATACTAACCAACAAGTATTTAAAACAAACGTGGAAGTAAGTATAAACATTATAAATTATAAACCCTGTACTATTGTTTATACCATTGATGGTAGCGAACCTACAGTATCATCAGCCATTTATACCAAACCATTTATTATAAGTAATAATGCAACTGTAAAAACAAAATTGTACGATGCTAAAGATAGTAGCATTACTACCACAGCTACATTTTATAAACTAAAATACAATTACGATGTGGTTGTTACATCAACTGCTAATGCACAATATAGTGCAAGTGGAAGCAGCTCTTTAATTGATGGCCTTAATGGCGACACTGATTGGCGAAAAGGAAATTGGTTAGGCTACCAATACCAAGATTTTGAATGTATAATTGATTTAAAACAAAAACAAGATATTAGTTACCTAAGTTTAAACTGCTTGCAAGATTCGCGGTCGTGGATACTAATGCCAACGCAGGTAAGTTTTTATACATCAAACGATAATATAAATTTTACATTAGTAGCCAGTGTTGATAATACCATTAAAGCAACCGATGAAGTTGCTCAACTAAAAAAGTTTGAAAAAAAGCTATCCAAAAAAATTAATGCCAATTACATTAAAATAATTGCAAAAAATTATGGTAAACTGCCTCAATGGCATCAAGGTAAAGGCGATGGTGCTTTTATATTTGTAGATGAATTAGAAATTAAGTAAGTAAATAATATATGAATAGTTTTAAATTTTTTAGCCTAAGTTGTTTGTTGTTTTGTACACTCACAACCTGTACAGTTTTTAAAAAAGAAATTAAAAAACAAGTTACCGTTTCAATAAGCGATACGCTATTTATGGCGACGTTTAAAACTACAGCTAATTATATAAAGTATGCTAATCTTCATACGCCAAGCCAAGTAGCAACGGCTTTTATCAAAGGCTTTAAGTTTGAAGCAAATATTACTAAAAATGTAACATTAAAATTTAATGATAATAATGCCGATTATAACTTAACGCTAAAA
>JAYTRS010000142.1:0-6162 GCA_043746065.1 Bacteroidota bacterium
TTTTTAATAATGGAGATAGTGTTATAGCTATTAGCGAAGATGACGACACTATAAAACTAAGTGGTAAAACTAATTTTGAAGTAAAACAAAATTTATTTAATCGCTCCGAAAATAAAAATGCAGGCGTTGAAAAAACATTAATATTAGGTTGGAATGAGCGCGGCACAAGAATTATTGAAGAATTAGATAATTACGTTTCTAATGGCTCGCAGGTATGCATAATGGCAGATGTAAATGGTATTGAAGAAGAATTAGAAGATCTTAAAAAATTACTATCTAAACAAAAAATAGAATTTACTAAAGGTGATATTAACGATAAAGCAACATTGGTAAGTTTAAAAACTGAAACTTTTGACCATATTATTTTATTGAGTTACAAAGATATTGATGTACAAGAAAGCGATGCCAAAACCTTAATTTGCTTATTACACTTACGCAATTTGAGCGAAAAGGCAGGTAAAGATTATAGCATTGTATCTGAAATGTTAGACATTAGAAATCGCGATTTAGGCGTAGTGGCAAAAGCCGATGATTTTATTGTGAGCGATAATTTAATATCGCTAATGCTAAGCCAATTAAGCGAAAACAAAGATTTAAAAAAGGTATACGATATTTTATTTGAAGCCGAAGGCAGCGAAATTTATTTAAAACCCGTAAGTCGTTACGTTAAAACGGGCGAGGCGGTTAATTTTTATACCATATTAGAAAGCGCTGCGCAATTGAATGAAACCGCCATTGGCTATCGTATTTCGGCACAAAGCTCTAATTCCGATAAGCATTTTGGTGTTACTATTAACCCCATAAAATCAAGTAGTGTAACTTACAACCCAAACGATTTTATAATTGTAGTGGCCGAAGATTAATTATAAAAAAATAGTAAATTTACCCTCACATTATGCACAGCGGTAAACTTATTATATTTTCGGCACCATCAGGCTCGGGCAAAACAACCATAGTTAGGCATCTATTAAAAACATTGCCAAACCATATTGGCTTTTCTATTTCGGCTACAAGTAGGCCAAAACGTGGCGTTGAAGAAAATGGAAAAGATTATCACTATTTAACAGCTAATGAATTTAAAACAAAAGTTGCCAACCATGAGTTTTTAGAGTGGGAAGAGGTTTATGCTGGTACTCATTACGGTACTTTAAAAGCCGAAGTAGAAAAAATATGGAAAAAAGGCAAAGCCGTAATTTTTGATATTGATGTTGAAGGAGGATTAAACCTAAAAAATCAATTTAAAAACAATGCTTTAGCCGTGTTTGTAATGCCACCAAGCATTAAAATTTTAGAAGAACGCCTTCGCTCGCGCCAAACTGATAGCCCCGAAAGCATTGTTAGGCGTATAGCCAAGGCCGAAAAAGAATTAAAAACAGCCGAATTATTTGATGTTTTTATTATAAACGAAAAATTAGAAGAAGCCTTTATAAAATCAGAAGAAACGGTAAAACATTTTTTACAAATTGATTAATAAATTTATATATTCGTAACGCAAATTTTAAAATAAATAAACTAAATAATTATAACATGTCGGTATTAGTAAACAAAAATTCAAAAGTAATAGTACAAGGTTTTACAGGTGGTGAGGGTACTTTTCATGCCACTCAAATGATAGAGTATGGCACTAATGTAGTAGGTGGCGTTACACCTGGCAAAGGTGGTACTATTCATTTAGAGCGCCCCGTATTTAATACCGTAGCCGAAGCCGTTCAAAAAGCGGGTGCTGATGTAAGTATTATTTTTGTACCCGCCGCATTTGCTGCCGATGCAATTATGGAAGCCGCAGATGCTGGTATTAAAGTAATTGTTTGTATTACCGAAGGTATTCCTGTAAAAGACATGATTTATACTAAAGAATACTTAAAAGGAAAAAATTGTCGTTTAATAGGCCCTAATTGCCCTGGTGTTATTACCGCTGGCGAAGCAAAAGTAGGTATTATGCCTGGTTTTGTATTTAAAAAAGGCACAATAGGCATTGTATCAAAAAGCGGTACTTTAACTTACGAAGCTGCTGACCAAATTGCAAAAGCAGGCTTAGGCGTTACTACTGCTATTGGTATTGGTGGCGATCCAATAATTGGAACCCCAACTAAAGATGCCGTTGAACTATTAATGAACGACCCTGAAACAGAAGCCATTGTAATGATTGGCGAAATTGGTGGAAATTACGAAGCCGAAGCAGCTCGTTGGATAAAAGCAAATGGTAATAAAAAACCAGTTGTTGGCTTTATAGCAGGGCAAACAGCACCTAAAGGCCGTACCATGGGCCATGCAGGCGCAATTGTAGGTGGTGCCGAAGATACAGCGCAAGCCAAAATGCAAATTATGCGCGAGTGTGGCATTATAGTATGCGAAAGCCCTGCCGAAATTGGTAAAACAATGGCTGCTGTGTTAAAAGGCGAAAAAGTAGCGGTTTAAATAACTTTTATTTAAAATAATTTTAAAAGCGTTGTAAAAAACGCTTTTTTTATTAATATAAGTATAAAATAAATTAAAAACTTCTTTTTAGTTCCAAAAAAAATATTTTCTTTTGCAGAAAGTTAAAATAACCTAATAATAGAACAAATAAAATAATATGTATTGGACATTAGAATTAGCAAGTTGGTTAGAAGACGCCCCTTGGCCAGCAACAAAAGATGAATTAATTGATTTTGCTATGCGAAGTGGCGCTCCAATGGAAGTTATAGAAAATATACAAGAAATTGAAGACGAAGGCGAAAGCTACGAAACTATTGAAGAAATTTGGCCCGATTATCCCACAAAAGACGATTTCTTTTTTAACGAAGATGAGTTTTAACTAAAACAACTTTTTATAAAACAATAAACCCTCATTCTACTAATAGATTGAGGGTTTGTATTTTATAACCAAATATAAAACCAATATATAATCTTGCGTTTTTAATCTTATATTTATAGCTCAAAAAATTATGGCACAATTAATTATTTTTCGTCATGGGCAAAGCACCTGGAATTTAGAAAATAAATTTACAGGTTGGGTAGATGTAGCCCTTACCCCAAAAGGTATTGAAGAAGCAAAACAAGCGGGTTTAAAAATTAAAGGTTATACGTTTGATTATGCTTACGCCTCAGATTTACAACGTGCACAAAACACTTTAAAACTAGCCCTACAAGCAAGCGAACATCCTCCCATTATACCAATTTATAACAAAGCCTTAAATGAACGGATGTATGGCGATTTACAAGGCTTAGATAAAACTGAAACTGCACAAAAATTTGGCGAAGAACAAGTTAAAATTTGGCGCCGCAGTTACGATATTGCCCCACCAAATGGCGAGAGTTTAAAAGATACTGCAGCACGCGTTATTCCTTATTTTGAAAATGAAATTATTCCTAAACTTAAATCGGGTAAAAACATTGTAATTGCAGCGCACGGTAATAGTTTACGCGCTCTAATTATGTATTTAGAAAAACTAACGCCGCAACAAATTTTAGAATTTGAAATAGGTACAGCACAACCCCGTTTGTACGAATTAGATAATCAAATGAATGTACTAACCTCTAAAAATTTATAGTATGCAAAATTTTATAAATCAAGAAAGTAAAGTTATTGCAGTAGATTTTGATGGAACCGTTGTAGAACATAAGTACCCTGCCATTGGTAAGGAAATGCTATTTGCCTTTGCCACTTTAAAAGCCTTACATAAAAAAGGACATAAATTAATTTTATGGACGTATAGAGTTGGCGAACCCTTAAAGGAAGCGGTGGAGTATTGTAAACAAAATGGAATAGAATTTTATGCCGTAAACAAAAATTTTCCAGATGAGGTAATGGATGAAAACGTTTCGCGAAAAATTAATGCCGATATTTTTATTGATGATAGAAATGTAGGAGGCTTTTTAGGTTGGAGCGAAATATGGCAAACTCTGCACCCCGATAGCGGTGAGTTTTTACACCAATTAAAAAATGCCCAAGCGCATACAAATTATAATAAAAACGAAGGTTCTATATTTAAAAAACTATTTGGTAAAAAATGATTTACTTAAAAACCCGAGAAGAAATTGAATTAATGCGTCACTCGGCATTAATGGTATCACGCACCTTAGGCTTAATAGCAGCGCATGTTCGCCCGGGTGTTACGCCTTTACATTTAGATAAATTGGCCGAAACCTTTATTCGCGATAACGGTGGCATACCAGCATTTAAAGGCTATAAAGGCGGTAGAGGTGCGCCCGATTTTCCAGCCACCTTATGTATTAGTATTAATGAAGCGGTAGTGCATGGTATTCCAACTAACAAACCTTTAGTTGAAGGGGATATTATTTCGGTTGACTGTGGTGTTAAAAAAAATGGCTACTATGGCGACCACGCCTATACATTTGCTGTTGGGCAAATAAAACCCGAAGTGCAAAAATTAATAGATGTTACCAAACAAAGTTTGTACTTAGGCATTGAACAAATGATTAGTGGTAACCGTGTAGGCGATATTAGTTATGCCATACAACAGTATGCCGAAGCTAATGGTTACGGCGTTGTACGCGAATTAGTAGGGCACGGTTTAGGTAAAAATTTACACGAAGAGCCTGAAGTTCCCAACTACGGTAAGCGTGGCGATGGCCCTAAATTAAAAGAAGGGATGGTATTAGCTATTGAACCCATGATTAATATGGGTAAGAAAAACGTAAAACATTTAAATGATGGTTGGACAATTGTAACGCAAGATGGCTTACCTAGCGCCCATTTTGAGCACGATGTAGCCATTGTTGATGGGAAGCCTGAAATACTAAGTAGCTATACTTATATTGAAGAAGCCTTGGCCTTAGTTAATTATTAATTTCATTTCAGTATTTAGCAACATACCCATCCCTGATTTACGGCGCCTAGTGCTATTAAAGCAAGAGCGTAAACTTTCTGTTTTTAATAAAATAATATTGTGGTTACATTACTTTGTAATTGTTAGTTTATTAATTGCCGTTGTTGCAAAATACATTTCGCCATTAATATTTTGGTTGCCTGCATTTTTTGGCTTGGCTTTTCCGTTTTTATTTTTACTAAATTTTATTTTTATTGTTTTTTGGTTAATACAATTTAAGCGCACCATTATTTTTGGCTTAATAGCTTTTGTATTAAGCGCATTTACAGCCTACCGGTACGTACAATTTAGTTTTGTTGATACTAAAATAAAAAGTAAAACAATAAAAATAACATCGTACAATTGCATGTTATTTGATTTATATGATTGGAAAAAAAATACCGAGTCGCGTAATAAAATTTTAAATAGTTTAACTGAAATTAACCCCGATATTTTATGCTTACAAGAATTTTATACCTCCGAAGAAAAAGGTGATTTTAATAATATTGATACCGTTAAAAATTTATTACATACCCCCTATTACCACACCGAGTTTACTGTTACCATGCGTAATTTTGATCACTGGGGCGTTGCCACCTTTAGTAAATACCCAATTATTAATAAAGGCAAATTAATATTTAATACAAAATCAAACAATATTTGTATTTATACCGATGTAATTATTAATAAAGATACTGTGCGTATTTACAACATCCACTTACAATCTATCAGTTTTAGTAAAGCCGATACAAAGTTTTTAGACGATGTTGTATCTGATAAAGATGCGCAAGAAGAAATAGAAAATAGTAAAAATATTTTAAGGCGCTTAAAACGTGGCTTTACAAAACGTACTAAGCAAGTAGATATGATAGCCCTTCATATAAAAAATTGCAAATACAAAATTATTATTTGTGGCGATTTTAATGATACCGCAGCTTCATACTCTTACCAAACCTTATCAAAAAACTTAAACGATGCCTTTATAGAAAAAGGTATTGGCTTTGGTAGAACCTACGCCGGTAAATGGCCACAATTTAGAATTGATTATATTTTACATAGCAACACTTTAATCTGTAAAAATTATCAACGTTATTCCGAAACTTTTACGGATCATTTTCCTATTACCGCTAATTTTCAAAATTTATAAACTATTTTATATATTTACCTTACAAAAAAACTAAATAATGAAATTACTAACCAAACTATTTTTAATTACTTTTTTACTAAACATTAATTTTACATTTGCTCAACGCGATAAAGAAGAGTCAACCTCTGATGACCCTTTATTTACAGTAGCTTTCGAAAAATTTAATAAAAAACAATACAAAGAAGCCTATGATGCTTATACCGA
>JAYTRS010000143.1:0-1894 GCA_043746065.1 Bacteroidota bacterium
TTCGTTTAATGCGCATTAAATTTTTATCAGATTTCGGAAATTAGGTTTTACTTTAAAAGTGTTTCAAACAAGAACCAAAGATTTTTAAAATCTTTGGGGTTTGTTATTTAATTTTAATATTACCCAACCTTTTATTATAAACAAACGTTATAATATTAAACATTATAACAAATACTTATGAAAGGAAACATTAAACTATTATCTCTGGCTATTTTTTTATTAATAACTTTTTTATATAAAGCTCAATGCAGTGCCAATTACAATTATACAGTTTTGGCAAATAATACAGTTAGTTTTGTAAGCATAAGTACTTTTACGTCCAACAGGTTTGTACTACGCTAAGTTAAAAGGCAAAGAAGGTAATAAAACTTTTAAATTTATAAAAGAGTAAACTTTTTCTACAGCCTATTATAACTCCAATACTTTATCAGTATTTACTTTTGTTTGTACACATAGTTGTTCATCATCAATAAACGATTTTTGATAGCTTGGTATTATTTGTTTTAATTTTTGTTGCCATTGCGCCGATTGCATTTGTGTACTAAAACATTTTTTTAAAACATCTAACATTACACTTACTGATGTTGAAGCTCCAGGAGATGCCCCCAATAAGGCTGCTAAGCTACCATCGCCTGCACAAACAATTTCAGTGCCAAATTCTAAAACACCGCCCTCCTCTTTATCTTTTTTTATTACTTGCACACGTTGCCCTGCCACTACTAATTCCCAATCTTCTAACACCGCCTGAGGTAAGTATTCACGTAAGGATTCTAATCTATCCTCTGGCGATTGTGTAGCTTGGTGTATTAAATATTTTGTAAGTGGAATGTTATGCAAGCCTACTGATAATAATGGAAAAATATTATCTAATTCTATTGATGACGTTAAATCCCAATACGATCCATTTTTTAAAAACTTGGTAGAAAAACCAGCAAACGGACCAAATAATAATTCTTTTTTACCATTAATAATGCGTGTGTCTAAATGCGGCACGCTCATGGGTGGTGCACCTACAGAGGCTTTGCCATAAACCTTTGCGGCATGTTGTTCAATTACTTTTGGGTTGTTGCATTTTAGCCATTGCCCACTTACCGGAAAGCCGCCATAGCCTTCAGCTTCTGTTATATCCGATTTTTCTAATAAAGGTAACGAGCCACCACCCGCACCAATAAACACAAAATTGCCTGTTAATTGTTGTTGTAGGTGTGTAATTAAATCTTTTATTTCAATGTTCCATTGCCCATTTTGTTGTTTTGTAATATCTCTCACTTCGGTATTTAATAAAACACTAACGCCGTTTAAACTTTGTAAATGTTTAAACATGGTCCGCGTTAATTCGCCAAAATTTACATCTGTTCCGCCTTCCATTTTTGTAGCGGCAACTTCTACGCCAGGGTCGCGCCCATTCATTACCAAAGGCATCCATTTTTCAAGCACATTCCATTTTTCAGAATATTGCATATCCTTAAACAAAGCATGTTTTGTAAGTTCGGCATGGCGTTTGCGTAAATACCAAACATTATCAGCTCCCCATACAAAACTAATATGTGGAATGGAATTAATAAAAATAGTAGGATTACTTATTTTTTTTTGCTCTACCAAATAAGCCCAAAATTGTTTAGATGCTTGAAACGATGAGGCAATTTTTAAAGCCTTACTCACGTCAATGGATTTATCTTCCTTTTGAGGTGTGTAATTTAATTCGCAAAATGCGGAGTGCCCAGTACCTGCATTATTCCACGCATCGGAGCTTTCGCCAGCAATTTCGTTTAGGCGTTCAATAATTATAATGTTTAACTCGGGTTGTAGTTCTTTTAAAAATACGCCAAGTGTAGCGCTCATTATACCTGCACCAATTAAAATAACATCGGTAGTTTGGTTTGTGGTGGTTGTA
>JAYTRS010000144.1:0-1893 GCA_043746065.1 Bacteroidota bacterium
ATACGAATTAATAAAATTTTGAACAATTCACAGTTTAATCAATTAATCAATTTAGGATTTACTAAAAGTCTTTCAGGCAAAAAGGATAAATGGCTTTCTTCAAAACCTATGCTAATTGGCTCAATTGACGGCTATCCTTTTAAAATTGGAGTTGAAAAGGGAATTGTAAGAGTAATTGCGCAAGCAAATTTGGATTTGGTAGAAAAAACAAATATGGAACAGTTAAAGTCAATATTCGGCAAAAACAATGTTGAATATGACGTCGGGATTGCTCTTCTTTATAGGTCTTCAAGACGAAAAAACATAACTTTTAAAGATATTCATTCAGAACTCAAACAATTTATTTCATTTCTAAAGTTAAATAAAATTGACGCGTGGGAGGAATAAATAAATTCTTAATTTAATTTATCATACTCTGCTTTTACAAAATCCATTAATTCTTTAATATAACTAGGGCTAAAATCAAACTTAATACCAGCGGTTTTGTATATTTCGGGTATTGATTTTGTATAACCCAAGGCTAAAGCAGCTTTGTAATTTGCAATGGCTTGTTGCGGATTGGTTTTGTAATTGCGCCACATAGCAATAGCTCCTAGCTGTGCAAAACCATATTCAATATAATAAAATGGCACTTCAAATAAATGTAATTGTACTTGCCATTTACGTTTTAAATTATTTTCTAAGCCTGTATAATTTACTACATCGCTTCCAAAATCGTTAGCAATTTGTACCCACATAGCATTACGTTCGGCAACTGTATGTGTTGGGTTTAGGTACACCCAATGTTGAAATTTATCAATAGCAGCAATCCACGGCAGGGTATCCATTACACTTTCTAACTGTTGGCGTTTGGCACGTTTTAAATCGTTAGGGGTGCTAAAAAATTCGTCCCAATGCTCCATACTTATTAATTCCATACTCATGCTTGCTAGTTCGGCTACTTCGCTTGGTGGCGATTTGAAGTCAACCAAATCTAAATCCATATCTAAAAACGAATGAATGGCATGTCCGCCTTCGTGTACCATGGTTGTTAAATCGCGGTGCAAGCCCACCGAATTCATAAAAATAAAAGGCACATCGGTTTCGTAAAGTGGGTATTGGTAACCGCCGGGTGCTTTACCTAGGCGGCTTTCTAAATCTAACCTACCCATTTTATGCATGGTGGCAATACAATTGCCAAAATAAGTATCTATTTTATTAAAGCACAAAATGGTTTTATCAATTAACTCTTGTGCTGTTGCAAAAGGCTTTAAGGGTGGTAAGTTTTCTTCATCTACCGCGGTATCCCAAGGGCGATAATCGTTTAATTGTAATTTTTGTTTACGTTGTAAATCGTGTTGTTTAATTAAGGGCACGGCGTGTAGTTTTACGGCTTCATGAAAATTTAAACAATCTTGTACGCTGTAATCAAAACGCCCTAAGGCTTGGTGTTTGTAATCTCTATAATTTGCAAAGCCGGTGTTTAAAGCTACTTGGTGGCGTAATTGTATAAGTTGAGTGTATAAATTATTTAGTGCTTCTTCATCTAACGCTCTGCGGCTTTGTACTTTAGTATATACTTCTTCACGCACCGCACGATTTAAATCTTTTAAAAACACCGATGCTTTTTGCATAGTTATTTTTTCGCCATTATGTTCAATACTTTGAGCACCATTAATTTCGCCAAATTGTTGTTCTAACTCTTGTAACTTAGTATTGAGTGGAATGTTTTCTTCTCTAAACAAGGTAATGGTATTTTGCAGGCCTCTTAAAAAAATGGGGTAACCTGTTTTTGTAAGTTGGTTAACATAAGGAGACTCAATTATTTTTTTATTTAATTCGTTGGATAAGGGTGCAATATTAGGTTCAATATTTTGTACAAAATCGTTAAAGTTATCTCTAAGCTCTGTATTA
>JAYTRS010000145.1:0-6113 GCA_043746065.1 Bacteroidota bacterium
CGATAGTACTACCCAGTTTAATAAATACGCGCCAACTACTACCGATATAGGCCTAAGACGCACACGTATTCAATTATTTGGGCAAATAAACGACCGTACTTTTATTTACTTTCAGTTTGGGCAAAATAATTTTAACAGTGCTTACAATTATACCTCTAACCGAAAATTAGCAGCATTTTTTCACGATGCACTTTGCGAATTTAAAGTAACTAAAAAAAATCAATTAAAAATTGGGGGGGGCTTAACTGTTTTAAACGGCTTATCACGCTTTTCGCAACCATCTGTTGGCACAATAATGACTTTAGATGTCCCAGTTTTTTTACAATATTCGGTTGACCAAATTGACCAATTTGATCGCCGTTTAGCCGTTTACGCTCGCGGCCAATTAGGCAAATTAGATTATCGTTTTTATACCTCAAACCCTTTTCCAATTAGCTCAAACGGTGCAATTACTCCTCCCATTGGTAAAAATGCAACTTTTGTAAATACAGCGGCGTTTAATACAAATACTGTTAACCCAAAAAACCCTGGTATTAATAACCAATTTGGAGGTTATGTTGCTTACAATTTTTTTGAAAACGAAGGCCATACAACTCCTTATATGACGGGTACTTACTTGGGCGCAAAAAAAGTTTGGAACATTGCCATTGGTGGTGTGTATCAAAAAAACGCGACTTGGTTTTTAGCACAAAACGCCACTACTAATGCTTTTACCGATACCACACTTGCCAACATGATACACTTTAGCATTGAAAGTTTTTTAGATTTACCACTTAATAAAGAAAAAGGTACTGCTATTAGTGCCTTTGGTGGCTATTACAATACTAATTATGGCTATAATTATTTAAGATACAATGGCATTATGAACCCCGCTACTGGCGGAACTGCCAAACGTATGGTACAATCAAATGCTTATGGAAACTCAATACCTATGTTTGGTACAGGGCAATTAGCTTATGCTCAAGTTGGTTTTTTATTGCCTAAAAAGCTGTTAGGCGAAAAAAACGGGCAGTTAATGCCCTATGCCAGTGCACAGTACGCCGATTATGGCGCACTGCAACACAAAGTAATGGTATTGTTTGATGTTGGGTTTAACTGGCTTATAAAAGGGCATAATTCGAAAATATCAGTTGATTATCAAAATCGCCCTACCTATAGTTTAGATGCAATTAACGACATTGTTGTTGGTAACAGAAAAGGTTCTATAACCTTACAATATCAAATTTTCTTTTAACCAATAATTAAATTAATTATGGAAACTAAATCGAATACATCAGTATTTAATGAGCACGATGTGTTGCACGAATTAAAACATTTTTTGCCTGCGCAAGCGCCATTAAAAGATTTTATTCATCACAATACCTTACATGCATTTCAAACTATGAAATTTAAAGATGCTATTCGTCAAGCATCTAAAATGCTGGGTTACAAGGTATCTCTATCTTTACAAGAGTTTAGAGATTTATATAAATCGGGTAGAATAAAAAAACAAAATCTAGAAAAAATTATAGCTGAGCAAAAAGGGATTTCAAATATTGATGCTTGGTTAGAAAAAACCATAATTACAGATTACGATACCTCATTAAACTCTCGAATAGCTGATTTACGTAATCACTGGAAAGAACAATACCATATTAATGTAGATTCGTTAGTACACCCTATTTTATTCCGTATTTTATGTTCTTACCTCGATCAAGGAATTGCCATTTGGAGTTTTCCAATTACAAATAAAGATTTTTTAACCGCTTTACGCGAATTAGAAAGTAATACTTACAGTAGTTTTTTTAAATCGAAACGTGTAAAACAATTATTGCAAAATCCGCAACTACAAATTGCGGATGTGTTGCATATTTTAGTAGGCAACGAAAAATATTACAAACAGTATATTTTCGATCAACAGTTTTCTCACCAAGGCTGGAGCGGAATGGTATCGGCTATTGAAGACTTACCACAAACCTTATTAGACACTCGAAAAATTAGCACAAAAGAATTAATTATTTTAGAATCGTTATTAGAAATTGATGCTTTAGATAACAAATTTGGCGAAAATTGGGCGCCATTAGAAGCAAAATTAAATACGCAACCTGTTGATTTATTTGCACCTGTGCCCCCAACAGAATTGAGCGAGGTGCTTTATATTTGGCAATTAGCATTTGAATGGAGCTATTACGATGATGTTTTAAACGGCTTAACAACACCTAAAAAAGAATCTAAAAAAATTATAAACCGTAGTTTTCAAGCACTATTTTGTATTGATGACAGAGAATGTTCTATTCGTCGTTATCTCGAAAAACAAGATACTCATTGCGAAACATTTGGTACGCCTGGTTTTTTTGGTGTAGAATTTTTCTTTCAACCTGAGCATGGTAAATTTTATACCAAACTTTGCCCAGCCCCTATTACGCCTAAGTTTTTAATTAAAGAAAATGAAACTACCGATACACGTAAAAAAGACTTGCATTTTAATAAACAATCACACTCTTTATTACGAGGGTGGTTTGCCTCGCAAATACTAGGGTTTTGGGCTGCTTTAAAATTATTTGTAAATATTTTTAAACCAACAATGACAGAAGGCACAGCCTCATCGTTTAAACACATGGATCAGTTTTCTAAACTAACTATTCAAAATAAAAATGCAAACGATATCGAAAATAATTTGCAAATAGGCTTTACAATTACCGAAATGGCAACACGTGCCGAAGGTTTGTTAAAAAGTATAGGTTTAGTAAATGATTTTGCTCCAATTGTATATATTATAGGGCACGGCGCAAGTAGTATAAATAATCCTCATTTTTCGGCTTATGATTGTGGTGCTTGTAGTGGGCGACCAGGTTCGGTAAATGCGCGGGTGATGTCATTTATGATAAATCATACTGAAGTTCGCAAAATTTTAAAAACAAAGGGTATTTCTATTCCAACTGAAACGCAATTTGTTGGCGGCTTACATGACACGACACGTGATGACATTTCGTTTTATGATACCGATAAATTATCAGATATAAATAAAGAAATTCATAAAAAAAATCAAGTAACATTTGATATAGCTTTAGATTATAATGCAAAAGAACGTTCTCGCAGATTACTTTCTATTGATTCTACACAAAGCCCTCAAAAAATCCATCAACAGGTTCGTACACGTTCGGTAACATTATTTGAGCCTCGCCCCGAATTAAACCACGCTACCAATGCCTTATGTATTGTGGGTGGTAGAGCGTTAACCAAAAAATTATTTTTAGATAGGCGCTCATTTATGAACTCCTATAATTATAAAATAGATTTGGAAGGCACTTTATTAACTAATATTATGAAGCCATTGGGTCCTGTGTGTGGCGGAATTAATCTAGAGTATTTTTTCTCGCGCGTTGATAATCAAAAGTTAGGCGCAGGAACAAAATTACCGCATAACGTAATGGGTTTATTTGGTGTAGCTAATGGCATTGATGGCGATTTGCGCCCAGGGTTACCTAGTCAAATGATTGAAATGCACGAACCCGTTCGTTTACTAATTATTGTAGAACATTTTACTGAAATAGTTTTAAAAACAATTCAATCATTTGCTCCTATGTACGAATGGTTTATAAATGAGTGGGTACATTTAGTGACCATAAACCCTGAAACAAAAGCATTATCGTTATTTAAAGAAGGTAATTTTATTGGCTACAACCCCTTAACTAAAAGCATTGAATCAGTAAATAATTTAACTGCAATATTGGAAAAAGAACACGATAATTTACCCGTTTATTTAATTGATTAAAACAAAATAATTATGATTACCTCACTATTACATATTTTTATTTTATTGCCAATAGTTGGTTTTGTTTTAAACATTTTTTTAAATAAGAAAGCTGAAAATGCTATTTCAAAAACTGCTATTTTTACTATTGGTTTACATTTAATTGCTTCGCTTGGATTTGTAATACATTGGTTATTTACAGGCCATTTAACCTTAGATGTTAAAGACATCGTAATTTTTAAATCAGGCGACTATGAATTTTTTATTGATTTTACATTTGATAAAATTACTGCTACGTATTTATTAGTAGGTTCTTTCTTAACCTTTTTAGTAACTATTTATTGTAGTTACTATTTACATCGTGAATCAGGCTACAAACGTTTTTTTAATACCATTTTATTTTTTTATATAGGATATAATATCACTATTTTTTCGGGTAATTTAGAAACACTTTTTATAGGTTGGGAAATACTTGGTATATCCTCTTTTTTATTAATTGCTTTTTATCGCGAACGTTATTTGCCCGTAAAGAATGCTTTAAAAGTTTTTAGTATTTACCGTGTGGGCGATATTGGCTTAATTTTAGCCATGTGGATGTGCCATCATCTTTTTCACGAAAACATTACTTTTTTACAATTAAAAAACGATGAGCTAGTAAGTTCGCATTTAGAGAACCACAGCTTTATTGGCATTTTTGTAGCGTTAATGATTTTAATTACCGCTGCTGCAAAATCTGCACAGTTACCATTTTCATCATGGCTACCAAGGGCTATGGAAGGCCCTACGCCATCAAGTGCAATTTTTTATGGTTCGTTATCGGTACATTTAGGTGTATTTTTATTATTACGTACCTTCGAATTATGGGAAAATCAAACCTCAGTTCGCATAATAATAGTAATATTGGGTTTAATTACAAGTCTTGTTTCCACAGGTATTGCAAGGGTTCAATCATCTGTAAAAAGTCAAATAGCCTATGCCTCTATTTCACAAATTGGTTTAATTTTTATTGAAATTGCTTTAGGTTTCGAAAAATTAGCGCTAATACATTTTGCTGGTAATGCTTTTTTAAGAACCTATCAATTACTGGTATCACCATCAGTAGTTAGCTATTTAATACGCGAACAGTTTTATAATTTTATGCCTAAAAAACAAACCGTTGAACGTTTTATTCCTAAAAAAATTAAATATACTATTTACATGTTAAGTTTAAAAGAATGGAATTTAGATACATTTCAATACAACTTATGGCGTCCATTAAAAAAAACGGGACGTAAACTTAGCTTTGTTACTGTTAAAAGTTCGTTATTATTTTTTATTCCTATATACGTATTAGGCATTGTGAGTTTATATTTTGAAGAATATATTCCAAAACAAGTTGAAGGTTATTTGCCAACTGCGTTTTCATTAATAGGTTTTGTTATGGTTTTAAAAGCATACACCGAAAGAAAAAATGTATTAATGGCATGGACGTTTATAATGATGAATCATTTTTGGATTGCCCTTGCCGTATCGTTTAACGAGCATTTTAATTTTGACCAAACACTGTTATATTTAAGTGGCATTGTAGTTGCAAGTAGTGTTGGGATTTTGTGTTTACGCCGCTTATCATCATTAGAAGAAAATGTGAACCTGAATAGCTTTAATGGCCATGCCTACGAGCATCCAAAAATTGCGTTTATGTTTTTATTAGCCTGCTTAGGTTTAACTGGCTTCCCAATAACACCCACATTTATAGGTGAGGATGTGATTTTTAGCCATATTCACGAAGACCAAATTGCACTTGCATTTTTTACAGCATCAAGTTTAATAATTGATGGTATAGCCGTTGTTCGAATTTATTCGCGGGTATTTTTAGGGCCTCATGTAAAAACCAATCACGAAAGTGCTTACAAATCTTCGTAAAAAAAATAAAAATAATTTATTCATTTAAAACTAAAATTATGCAAACATTAAATTTTAAAACCCTAATTACTATTCTTTTATTAAGTTTATTATTTCAACAATGTGCTATTATTCGCCCAGGGGAGATTGGCATAAAACAAACACTTGGTAGAATAAAAGGTAACGAATTAAAACAAGGTGTAAACTTTTACAACCCGTTTTCCAGTAAAATAATTAGAATAAATGTTCGCATTGTTGAAAGCTTTAATACCTTGCCATTACCTACAAAAGAAGGTTTAAGTGTAAATACAGAAATTAGTTTGCTATACCATGTTAAACCCGAATCAGCTAATGATGTGTATTTAAAGTTAGGTCCCAATTACGAAGAGGTTATGGTACTAAGTAATTTTAGAGCTACAGCTCGTGAAATTAGCGCACGCTATTATGCAAAAGAATTGTTTGCCACCGAGCGTAATAAAGTTGAGAAAGCAATTGCAGA
>JAYTRS010000146.1:0-1891 GCA_043746065.1 Bacteroidota bacterium
TTTTGCCACCTCTGGAGAAATGGCAGAGTGGTCGATTGCGGCAGTCTTGAAAACTGTTGTACCGTAAGGTACCTGGGGTTCGAATCCCTATTTCTCCGCTTAAACAAACTGTAAACCCTTTACTAGCAATAGTTTAGGGTTTTTTGTTGGGGTTAATTCCCCACCCTTTCCCCATAATTACAAAAAATAAGTGAATTTGTGCAAAATGTGCGCTTTTTATAACGTTACGTTGGCTCTTTTTATTATGCAAGAAAACTCATCTATTTCTATAAAAAAGGAAACCGAAATACGATTACAAAAATACACGTGCGTATAGATAGTGAGATAGGCAAGTACAATATTTAGCCCACCCAGTTAATCCGCTTAAGGATAGTGGCATATTACTTTAGTAGTTCGTATAATTTTATTCCTAAAGCATTTGAAACTTTTAATAATGTTTTAATAGTAGGGTTGGTATTACCATTTTCTAAACGCCCAATACTCGACTCTTCAAAGTTACAGACAACTGCAAGGTCGAGTTGGGTTAAGCCTTTTTTTAACCTTAGCTTTTTTATGTTTTTACCTATTTTCTTTATTTCTTCCAAAACCTCATCTAAAGTGAGATATTTGTAAGGAAAGTAACCCAACATAAATGTAGGGTTGATTATTTTTACTATATTTGTTAAGAATAAATAACTTTAAAATGAAAAAATTAATTGCAACAACAATATTAGCCCTATTCATTACGTCTTGCGGTGGTGGTAAAAGCAAAGAAATTGAAGAATTAGAAAGGCAACAAAAAGAAGCGCACGAAAATACTGTTAAAGTGGAAAAGGAACTTGATAATTTAGTACAAGACAGTATAGATTTGTCAAAAAAACTACAAGAAAAAAAATAAACACGATGGCTGAATTTTTACCAAACCCTAAAAAAGAAGTAATTGCTAATTTTCCAATAGCCAAAGTTAAAGAAGCAATATTAGAGTTACCTAAATACACTAAATCAGCAGTATTTAATATACAAAGTGATGTTATGAATTTTTATAGGTTTGATGCGCAAGGCAAAGGATTGTTTAATATGGGTATGTACTTGGAAATTTCATTATTTGAGTTTGGCGAAAATAAAACTGAAATAAGATTAGAGGGTAGAAGAAAACTTGGTTGGATTGATAATGCACTTGAACTATCAGAAACTACTAATTACTTAATTGGTTGTATTACTTTACTTGGTAAGGTTTTAACTGGCGAAGCAAAACCAGCTTCTTAATAAACCAATAATAATAATTAATTCACTTCTATTCCTGTTATAGGAAATAATGGCATTTCAATATTTGTATTAACTACTTTATCAGTCATTCCTAATTTGTTTCTAGCGTAAAAAATCCCTTTACCCTCATTTGCAACAATATCAATAGCTAGTGCTTTAAATAACCCCTCTATGCTTTTTATAGTGTCGCACTTATTAGGATTGGTTTCATCATTTAACCAACGGTAATAAGTAGAATGGCTAATAGTTGCCTTACATTTAATCGGTAACCAAATTCTTAAAAAGTAATCAATAGTAGGAATATGCCTATCTAATATTTTTACAATTTTACCACTTGCGGTTGGGTGGTCTTTTTTATGATTAATACATTCATCTATGTATTTATAAGATAACTGCTCTAACTGAACAAGTGTAATATCTGTTTTTGGTGTTGCCATTTTTTTATTATTTAAAATTCAATTTTTTAGGTAATATCTTTTTTAAAAATCTTTCTTAAGTATTTTACTTAAATACCTTACTTAAAAATTTTATTTAAGGTCGTGTATTAACTTTGTTACATCTTTTATAGTTAAAGATTGTTACATGTGTTATGTTCGTGCATTGGTCGTGTTATTTTGTATTCTAAAAAGTGCTTGTTCACGTGCTT
>JAYTRS010000147.1:0-1885 GCA_043746065.1 Bacteroidota bacterium
TTATGTTCGTTTTGCACCAGGACAAACAACACCTGTAACTTCTTATATTAATTATTACGGCATTATCCTTAATGAGTTAAAAAGCCAAGATTTAATTGATAAACTTAAAAAAAATCCTGAAACCGCATTATTAACAGTTAGTGTACCCCTTAAACCAAGTTCAAAAGTATATAAAGTAGTTGCTACTAAAGAAGTGCCGTTTGAGCATTACAAAATGGTGCCACTTTTTAGTTCATTTTCATTTATAACAAGAGGTGTAAATATTAAAAAACGATTTGCAGCTGTACAAATTTTATTAGGCTACCAACCTAAAACTAATAAACCCGTTTTAGTTTGGATTGATGCGCGCGATATGGTAAGCTATATTCCAAATAAACCGTTAAAAGGAATAGAGAATAATTCAATCATTAAAAAATTACTATAACATGAGTTTACCAAAATATACAGCGGAACAGCAAGCAAATATTACTTCAATAATTTTGGAGTGTATGGCAAAAGGTATAAAAAATATTTTTTCTCAAACTTCTATACTATCCGTTGTAAGTAAAGAAAGTAACTTTATTTATAAGGCAGAAGGTAGCTATAAAAACACATCTAATGCTCGTATTCGTCAAATTTTTGGCACTCGATTAGCAAAATATACTGATGCAGCACTTACCGTTCTAAAATCAAATGATGTTAATTTTTTTGATGCTGTGTATGGTTATAAAAGTGATGTTGGTATTAAAAACGGTAATACTACCCCCGGCGATGGTTTTAAATTTAGAGGCAGAGGCCCTAACCAAGTAACATTTGCAAATTTATACGCAAAACTTTCAAAACAAATTGGTGTTGATTTAATTACCAATCCCGATCTCGCAAATGATCCAAAAATAGCCGCTAAAATAGTTGTACAATATTTTTTAAATACGTTTGCTTCGGCACCAAAACAAACACTTTCATTATATAATTCAACAGGCATTAACGACTTTAAAACATTACCCGATAGCTTGGGTGCTTTTTATCATGCAAATGCAGGCTGGGGACATTCAAAAGCCTCCTTAGATTTAGATCCAACGGGAGGGCTTAAAAAGGCAAAAGCCATATCCAACGACTTTTACTCCTTTGTAAGTAATAATAAAGTTGCGGTTGCTTCAGGAGGAGGCGGTTTTTTTTTTACTGATAACGGCACTGATAATATTAAAAGTTAAAAACAACAAGAAAAAACAAAATGGAAAGTAACAAAAGCGAAATATTTAAAAACACATTTAGTTTTTTAATTGGCTGTGCAGTATTAGCTGTAATTATTTATGCTTTTACCTTAATTAAAGGCTGTTCAAGGCACAAAATAGAAACTGATAAAACCTGTACGGATGGAAAAAATGATACTATTACAAAATTTATTTATCAAAAAGATTGGCATACAATAACCCACGAGCATTTTAATGAAGGTAATACTGTATATACAACTATTCCTGCAAATGTTGATACTGAAGCGGTAATTAAAAGCTATTTCTCAAAGTACAGTTCGTGCGATACTATTAAAGATAAAGATTTAATTGGTGTTTTATATTACACCATCAATAAAAATAAAATGTTAAAGGATTCATTTATTTATAAAATCCTTCGCCCAGACATTGAAACCATAATTTCAAATACTATTATTCCAAAACCCAAAAACTGCTATTTTTTAGGTTTTAATACGGGATTTATAATGCCAGGTAAAAACTTTGGTTTTGGTCCCGAAGTATTAATTATTACAAAAAAAAACAAAGCAATTGGCTTAGGCTATGATGCTTTAAACAAAACAATTTCAGCAAAATTTTTAATTAAGTTATGAGTTTATCAATTATAAAAAAAGCAAATGGCAGTAGTAATTTAATAGGTTTAACGCAAACCCAACTAA
>JAYTRS010000148.1:0-1871 GCA_043746065.1 Bacteroidota bacterium
TTGGATAAAACCATTTACCTTACAATATTTACTGATAGCCGTTGCAATAAGCGTTTACAGTTATTTTGGGTTGGTGTGTTATAATTTAGCATTAAAACATAAAACAGAAGTGAGTATAGCATCTTCTATAACTAGTATGAGTTCTGTATTTGGGGTGTTAACATCAATTATTGTATACCATGATGCTATTACAGTAAAATTTATATTTGGTGCACTTTTTTTTGTTGCAGCCATTTTCTGTATCGAAAAAAATACATTTTTATTTAAGCAGTTTCGCTTATCAAAAGGAGTTTTACTAAGTGTATTAGCTGCCTTTATTTGGGGAAGCTCATTTGCTTTATTTGGTATTCCTATTAAGCATTTAGGAGTTTCGGTATTTGCACTAACATTAGAGCTGAGTGTGTTTACCACCACATTATTTATTGTGTTATGCAACAAACAAAATTTTGAGTTTATACAAACATCCCTTTTTCAAAAAACAAATACTGCCATTATACTATTAAGTGTATTAGGCTTTTTGGGAGTATTGTTTTTTAATATAGCAACCATGTATTTGCCCATGAGTACCATTAGCACATACGACATATTGGCTTTAATAGTATCTGTTATTTTTGCTGCTGTTGTGATAAAAGAGCGTCTTATTTTAAAACAATATATTGCATTGGCACTTGTAGTAATTGGTTTGTGTATTCTTAATTTTTAATAAAAATGAGTATTGTAACTTACAATGGTAACACCGAATTAATAATTAAATTAAAAAATTTAATTGAAAAAATAACAGACAAAAGTATTGTTACTACTAATGATGCCAAATTACTATCAGATGACATTTGTAAAAAAACAAAACATCAAATTAGTTACAACACCTTTAGGCGACTGTTTAACATTGTACCATCTCACTCAAAGCCATCGTTATTTACACTTAATGTATGTGCTGTATTTTGTGGTTATAAGAGCTGGGAAGATTTTGTGTCAATAACAAATACGTTGGAATTAAATAAACTGAATGTTTTTTTGGTTAATTGCAAGGTAACAAAATCTATAAACTTTGAATTACTAAAAAAGTACAGCGAGCAACTTGGCAAACTAAAAGAATTTCATTTTTTACTTCGTGGACTTATAAGTGTAGCAAGTGAAATAAAAGACTATTATTTTTTTAAAAATATTTTTATTTTACCTCATGTATTTTCTTACAGTGACAGTCTAAAGTACGAGATTTGCTATACCTGTCATTTTTTAGCAGGTTATGTAAAAGAAAGTAAAGATTTACAAAAGATTGCCATTACGCATTACCATTCTATACCACAGCCAATCAATTACTTTGTTGAATGGTATGTTGATGAGTTGGACGTTTCAGGATTTTATGGAAAATTGCTTGATAATTATGCAAAACACAAAACCACTCCCGAAGCTCAATTGTTTTATCATTGCTTAAAGTGCTATTCGGCTTATATTAAAAAAAACAAGCTGCTATTCGAGAAACATTATAAATCTATTTTGAAAATTAAATTATTGCCTGAAATACATCCTATACCAATTGCCCGAAGAAGAACATGCGAGGGATTATTTTATGTACTAAGTAAAAAAACTATCCCAACAAGTATAGCAAAAGATATAAATAATGATATTCTAATAATAAAGAAAAAAAATAATGATGATTTATTAATACAATATTTATTTTTTATTTCCCAAGGCTTATACTGGAGCAAGCAGTACGAACTAGTTATTGAGCTTATAAATAAACATATTTTAAAAGACAGGTTATACTTTGGTCATTGGGCAATGGCCAGACATACACAAATACAAACCTATTATGCAGGCGCATTATACCAAATTGGTGATTTTGAAAAAGCAAAGCTGTACATTTCTCA
>JAYTRS010000149.1:0-1867 GCA_043746065.1 Bacteroidota bacterium
TAATGGAAAATGTAGTACTATTTTTAACTGATTTTAACATAAAAGGGCAAATTTTTGTGCTTGTAACAAAAAATGGAGTACAGCCTTTTTAAATTAACTACCAAGCAAATTACAGCATTAATTATTTTTTTTGCACATTTGCAATTCATTAAAAACACTATGCAACGTACACGTATTAAACAATTATTAACCACCACACCTACTAACCAAATTATAATAGTAAAAGGTTGGGTGCGTACCTTTCGCAACAACCAATTTATTGCCTTAAACGATGGCAGTACAAACAATAACATACAAATTGTAGTAGATTTTTCAAATACCCCCGAAGCACTTTTAAAACGCATTACTACTGGCGCTTGTATTAGTGTTACCGGCACTTTAATTGCCTCGCAAGGCAAAGGCCAAAGTGTAGAGGTAGTGGCTACAGCCCTCGAAATACTGGGCGATAGCGATGCCGAAAAATTTCCGCTTCAACCCAAAAAACACAGCCTAGAGTTTTTACGCGAAATAGCTCACTTACGTTTTAGAACAAATACCTTTGGTGCTATTTTTAGAGTACGTAACGCTTTAGCATTTGCAGTGCATCAGTTTTTTCAGCAAAAAAACTTTGTGTACATGCACACACCTATTATTACGAGTAACGATGCCGAGGGTGCTGGCGAAATGTTTCATGTAACAAATCTTGATATTAAAAACCCACCGTTAGATGAACATGGCGCTATTGATTATAAGCAAGATTTTTTTGGAAAGCCAACTAACCTTACCGTTTCGGGGCAATTAGAGGGCGAATTAGCCGCCATGGCTTTTGGCGACATTTACACCTTTGGCCCTACTTTTAGAGCAGAGAATAGTAACACCACCCGCCACTTGGCCGAGTTTTGGATGATAGAACCCGAAATGGCTTTTGCCGATTTAAATGATAATATGGATTTGGCCGAAGACATGCTAAAGTACGTTATTAAATATGCCTTAGATACTTGTGCTGAAGATATTGAATTTTTAAGTAATCGTTTATTAGAAGAAGAAAAACAAAAGCCACAAAACGAACGCAGCGAATTAACCTTATTAGAAAAATTAAACTTTTGTTTAACTAATAATTTTGAACGCATTACCTACACACAAGCTATTGATATTTTAAAAGAAAGCCCACACAATAAGAAAAAGAAATTTCAATATTTAGTAAACGAGTGGGGGGTAGATTTGCAAAGCGAACACGAGCGTTATTTGGTAGAGAAACATTTTAAAAAACCAGTAATTTTAACCGATTACCCAAAAAACATTAAGGCGTTTTACATGCGCCAAAATGATGATGGTACTACTGTTAGAGCCATGGATATACTCTTTCCGGGCATTGGCGAAATTGTTGGCGGCAGTCAACGCGAAGAGCGTTACGATTTATTAACCAAACGCATGACAGAAATGAACATCCCTTTACACGAATTAGACTGGTATTTAGATACTCGCCGTTTTGGCACTTGTCCGCATGCCGGCTTTGGCTTAGGTTTTGAGCGTTTGGTATTATTTGTAAGTGGCATGACAAATATAAGAGATGTTATTCCTTTCCCTCGCACACCAAAAAATTGCGAGTTTTAAATTGTTATTATGCATAAACATACATCATAGTTGATTAGCCAAGAGTAACCATAGAAAAAACAATGAAAGAGTATCTTGCTGTAAATAGATCTAAATTTTTATTTCAATTTATTGTAACTTCAATAACTTGTTCTATTATATGGACAATTATAGTTATTACAGACAAAGGGGAAATCAATTTTGATACAAAGTTATTTGGTTATTTATTTTTTGCTTTTCCATTATCCATTTTTACGCAAATTTTCTTACAGACTGGAGAAGCCATTGAGTTTAT
>JAYTRS010000150.1:0-6027 GCA_043746065.1 Bacteroidota bacterium
ACAAGATAATTATAAGGTAAATTCAAATTTTTTTGAGCATATACCTCCTGTATTCTTTGTATTACTCGTTTTCGCTGATGTTTAACAATAAAATCGGCGCCAAATTTTCCAATAATTTGTTTTACGTTTTGTAATTTTAAAAGTTTTAATAAGTCGTTATTACAATACACACAAACACCCTTGTTCATTATTAAATACGCTAAAGGCATATTGTTTAATAATTGTAAATAATTATTTTTTTGAAGTTCTAGCTCAATTTCTTTTTCTTTTTGTTTGGTAATATCTCTGTACACATTTAAATAAAAAGAGATTTTTCCTTTATTATCTAATATTGGAGAAATGCTGTTTTCAATCCAAACAGCGTCGTTATTTTTTTTTATAGTTTTAAAAACATACGATTGACTGTTGGATATGTTTTTACGTTGATTGCTTTTTAAAATAGAGTCTATTTTCTTAAACTCCACCGAATACTCTTTTGTGCGTTTTGTAAAAAAATTATTATCGTTTAATAATTCGCTTGGTTTATAACCTAATGCGTTTACAATATTTGGACTAACGTATAAATATTTTTCTACGGGATAATACGTATAAAATGAAATTACATCGTTACCATTTTGTGTTATTAAATCAAATTTTTGTTTTGTTTCTTCTAATAAACTTTTAGTTTCTGCAGCCTCTTTTTTCTCTTTTATGCGGGTATTAATTTCTAAAAAAGTAGATTGTATTACTTTTTTATTATTAAAGGTTACAAGGCTCGATATTGCCTCTACATAAATGGTTTGGTTTTTAAAGTCGTTAAACTCTAATTCTCTCGCGGGAAAAGTTTCTCCTTTTAAAATTTGTAAAACCCTTTGTTTTGTTGCTTTATGGTAGGTTTTTTTTAAAAAATTGTAAATAGTAAGTTGTTCAAAGTTTAATATGTATTTTTTAGGCACATTAAATAGTTTAATAGCTAATGTGTTTAGAAAATATACTTTTTTATTATCGTATAAAATTACAGCAACAGGTAATTGATTTAATGTATTTAAATCAATAGTTGGTCGTAGTTTTTGTTTAGTTTGCATATTAAAAGCAGAACTTAAATATACTATTTTTATTTACGAATAGTTTGGGTTTTATTTTCGTCTATTTTAATATTATAGGTTCGTAATCCCTCTTCGTATGTTGGACGGATTTTATCGCCTTGCCATTTAATTTCAATATCATTTTTATACGTTATGGTTAAATAATTAAATCCTATTTCATCATAAAATTTCCAATCGCCATCTTTAGCGCCGCTAATGTAATTACCTGTGTACATTTTTTTTCCATTAGGGTAATATACAGTATGTATGCCTACTTCATCCCCATTTTGATAACGTCCTTCAAAACGTTTTATTTTACCTGGCATATAAAAACCTTGCCATAAACTATCGGGTTCATCATTACTGTAATTACCAATTTCTTTATAATCGGGGGTTTCATACAACCATTTACCTTCTTTTTTATTTTCAATAAAAAGGCCTTGTAAAATAATTTTACCGTTTTGGTCGTAATCTTTTAATTCTCCCTCGCGCTTACCGTTTACATATAATTCTTCGCGTAGTAATTGTCCACTTTCGTAATACCATTTCCAAACGCCTTGGCTACGGCCTTTTTTATCAAATTTTCCTTTTTGTTCTAACTTACCCGATGTGTAATAAAATTCCCAATCGCCAGTTCTATTACCTTCTATGTATTTTCCTTTTCCTTTAAATTCGCCAGTATTATGGTATTCTGTCCAAATACCTTTTCTGTTTCTTACACTGTCGCAAGCACCTTTTGCAACTACAGTTCCTTCTACATATTCAATACAACTATCGGGTACGGGTACATTACGACATACTAATTTATTTATATAAACTGGCACTCGGCTTGTATCATCTCGCAAAAAAATACTACTATCGCATTGCATTTTTTGTTTGTATTTATAATGGCTACCTATTGCAACGCCATTGCTATAAACGCCTTCATATTTTAAGGTGCCATCTTCATAAACTTCTTTATAAACTTCAACGTTAGCAATTTCTGGTGCTTTTAAAATACGTTTACCATTACTGTATTTTTTTGTAGAAAGTAAATTTCCTTTTACATCGTATTCTTTAACATATCCATCTAAACTGTCGTCATTAAATTTTTGTTCTTTTTTTACTTCCAAATTATCATAAAAATCTTTCCAAATACCTTGTTTTTTGTTAGAAGCATCTCGCTGATTTATTTTTTCGAAACTTTGTAATATGCCACTTTTATAAATTATAATTGCGGTAATGAGAGAGTCTTCACTATACTCGTAAGCGGTTCCATCTTGTTTACCTTTTACGTAGGGTATAATACTTTTTGTTTTACCACTTTTATAAAAGTTGCGTTTTAAGCCTTCTATAATATCGTTATTATAAATTTCGGTACTAATTATTTTTTGAGAGGTATCATATTGAATTAATACACCATTTTTTTTTCCTTCTTTATACGTAATTGATTTTTGAATACGTTGTTTTTCGTCATAAAATTTCCAAATACTATCTAACTGAAAATTTTTACGATTACCTTCTATTTTTAACTTACCTGTTTTATAATAATTTTTCCAATAACCATCTGGTTTACCATCACGCATGGTTCCTTCGCTACTTACAACACCATTATCATACAAAAATTTATTATAACCATTTGGGTTATTTGTTTGAGATTGTAATTGGTTAATAATTACAGAAAATAAAAATATTAGATTTAATTTTTTCACTTAATAATATTCTAAGGTACACATTATTTATAAGCCAAATTTAGCTGATAATTCCAGCATTTTTAGTATTGGTAATTTTGCTTTTTTTATTAAATCTTCGGCCATTAATAATTCGGGTTGTTCATATTTTAATGCTATATAAATTTTTTCTAAAGTATTTAATTTCATATAGGGGCAATCGTTACAGGCACAATTATTATTTGGTGGTGCGGGTATAAATGTTTTAGTAGGACTACTTTTTTGCATTTGATGTAAAATACCTGTTTCAGTTACTACAATAAACTCATTACCATTTTCTGGCTTTTTAGTATAATTTAATAAAGCAGTTGTGCTACCAATAAAATCGGCATGTTCTAATAAAGGTGCTTCGCACTCGGGATGTGCAATTATTTTAGCCTTTGGGTTTTGTATTTTTAATTTTATTAATTTTTCTAAACTAAAAATTTCATGCACCATGCAAGCACCATCCCAAAGTACCATATTACGCCCCGTTTTTTTATTTATATAAGCTCCTAAATTTTTATCGGGTGCAAAAATAATAGCTTGATCTTTTGGAAACGATTCTACAATTTGAACCGCATTGGTACTAGTTACAATCACGTCTGACAGAGCTTTAATATCCGCTGTACAGTTTATGTAAGTTAATACAATATGATTGGGGTGCTGTGCTTTAAAATCGCTAAATTTTTGTGGTGGACAACTATCTGCTAAACTACAACCTGCTTTAAAATCGGGAATTAATACTTTTTTTGTTCGATTTAAAATTTTAGCCGTTTCGGCCATAAAATGAACCCCTGCAAATAAAATGATATCTGCTTCGGTTTTTTCGGCTTGTTGGGCAAGTCCTAAACTATCCCCAATATAATCTGCAATATCCTGTATATCAGGGTTTTGATAGTAGTGCGCCAGGATAACGGCGCGCTTTTCTTTTTTAAGATAGTTTATTTCTTTTACTAAATCAAATGCCGGATCTATGTCAACTTCTAAATAACCTTTGCTTAATAACATATATAGTTTTTTATAAAATTAAAAATATGTAATATATATATAGGCTGTTAATACTGTTAATTATTAAGTTAAAAAAAAGTGTTTATTTAACTTATAAATTGCTATTAACAACTAATACACAAAATTACAAAATTAAGTACTTGATTGTTAGTAGTTACAATATTAATTAACATCTGTTAATACTTATTAGCGTTAATAAAATTATATTTATTTATATGTTAATAAGGGTAATTTTGTATTCATAAATACTAATGTTTAATTACAAGTAAATTTGCTTTAATAATTAAAAATTATAATGCATATTTTTTGTTTACAATGGCTTAAAATAGTGTTGTATTTATATTAACATTAAAGTTTATTATTAACATTAAAATTGTGTATTACTTAATTTTACTATGCTTCATTATCAAGTACTTAGTTTATTACTGTTAATTAACGTTTATTACTACTTTTAAACATTAAAATGTATTTATTTAATTACTAAAAAATTATGAGTATAAAAATTGCCATAGGAAGCGACCATGCGGGCTTTGAATTAAAACAACAATTAATAGAGTATTTTAAAAATACGGTAATAGAAATTATAGATAAAGGCTGTTATAGTTTAGAACGTGTAGATTACCCAGATTTTGGACACGCCGTAGCTATGGTCGTGTTGAGTAGCGAAGTAAATTTTGGTATATTAATGTGTGGTAGTGGTAATGGCATAAATATGAGTGCTAATAAGCATAAAGGTATTAGGGCTGCTTTATGTTGGAATGAAGAAATTGCAAAATTAGCCCGACTACATAATGATGCTAATATTTTAGTTTTACCCGCAAGGTATATTAGTTTAGAAGAAGCTAAAAAATGCGTAACAATTTTTTTAACTGAAAAATTTGAAGGGGGAAGGCACCAACAACGAATTGAAAAAATTGACTATTAATATTAAACTAAAGGATAATTTTTTTTAATTAAATTATACATAAACTTTGTTTTAGGAATAGACTCTAATATTTTTTGTATTAAGTATGTTTGTGCGTTAATTGGTAAACCGTTTATGTAACGTTGTGCTTGTTTAAAAACAGCTTCTTTATAAAAATCGTAACGCGCCTCATTTAAAGCATATATAAAATGGGTACAGTACATATCTATTAATTCGAATGAATAGCTGGGCAAATTTTTTAAAACAACCGTATTTAACTCTGTAAATAGTTGATTTTTATTTTTTAATTCTAAAATTACATCACTTATTTGATGAGTATAATTTAATAAGCTAATTACTTTTAACGATGCGTTTTTTGTTTTATTTAGTTTTATGGCGCTAATTAACGTATCTATAGTTGTATTAAAATCAGCGTCACCAATAATTTTTTTTAAGGCATCTAAGTGTTCAAAATTAATATCGTAATTATAAATTATACTGTCGCTAAGGCATTTAATTTGTAAAGGTTTAATATTATAACTTGTAGCAATTCTTAAAACGTAATTTATATAATTTAAAAACTTACTATTATTTTTTTGTTTTAATTCGGCGTATAAAGTATCTAATTCTTGTAATCCCTCCTTATTTTTTCCTTTATTTATAAGCAATTCAACTTTTGCAATGCTGTACTCTATTATAAAATTAGTATCAACGTTTAAAGGAAAAGCATTGGTTAATTCACAATATTTAAGTGTTAGTTGTTGTTTTATTATTTCTAACTCGTTTATAATAGTAAAATAATAAAAGTGTTTATCTTTTAGTTTAACAACAACGTTTTTTAATTTTTGTAGTTCGTTTATATCACCAATAAACGCAATTGTTTTTTTAATGATAGATGATGTTAACTCAACGCTTAAATAACTGTTGTTTTTCAGTATTTGTGGCGCCGCATCTTGCAAAGCCCTTATTTCTAAAAAAGTTAATTCACTATTAAAACAAGTATTTAAATAATTAATAGCTTGGTGTATTAGTGTGTAAAGTTCACTATCGTTGGCGTTGGTTTTTACTTTAAAAAGCTTTGGTAATTGGCATATTATAGCTAAATAATAAAAAAATAAATGGTTGTAAGAAGTGTTTTGTGTTTTTGCTTGTAATTCTAACTCCGTTATTTTTTTAAAAATATCATTACTATGTTTTTGCGAAATTTTACTATATTCTAAATAATTCCAAAGTATAATTTTTACGTCATTACAATAAATTTTAAAAGCAGTTTCGTTTGTTTTTAAAGTAAAGTGGTTTATAATTTGTTGCTTTAATAATTCGTTTTTTAAGCCTTCTTTTTCAATAAAATTAAGTAATT
>JAYTRS010000151.1:0-6020 GCA_043746065.1 Bacteroidota bacterium
CCACTTGCTTTACCGGCAGATGTTGTAGAATTGGTTTGTAATAAAATAAATAGGGGCGAGGTAGCGCCTAAAAAAAACACTGGTAAAAACAATAAGGCTACGGTGCTAATAACTACACCCATTAAAAACGGTAAGTACGAAATACGTGGAATAACATAATAGCTTAATACCGGCATTAACACTACAAATAAAGCGGCTAAATATAAAATTTGTGCTAGTTTTTTTTGTGGGTGTTTGGTGTTATCGCTTAACCAACCGCCATAAAAATAGCCACTGGCCAAAGCCCCCAAGGTAATGCCCATTACCGATGCCCAAACGTATAAACTACTTCCAAAAATGGGCGCCAATAATTTAGCGCCACACAACTCGGCCGCCATTACAACAGCCCCCTCAATAAAACTTAGTATTAATAATTTTTTTTGCATGTAATAAAGTTTTAAAGTTAAAGCCTTTGTTTAACCAAAGCAAACCTTTTTTACAGTATATTACTACTACCGTATTTACTATGGCACTAAATTTTTTGTTATTGCGGTAGGTTAGTTTGTTTTTAGTATAGGCTTGTTTGTTTTTGTGGTAAGTAACTCTGTTTTTGGCATCAACTTGTTTGTTTTTACCCTAGCATTTTTGTTTTTGCGGTAGGTTAGTTTGTTTTTGGTATAGACTTGTTTGTTTTAGCGTTAGGTTATTCTGTTTTTGGAATAAACCTGTTTGTTTTTACCATGGCATTTTTGTTTTTGCTGTAGCTTACTCTGTTTTTGCTATAGGCGGGTATAATTACGTAGGCAATTGTTAAAATTTGCTAATGCATACAATAATGCCTAACCCATTACGTTATACAAGCGTAATACCAATAAAAACCTAATTATAAACCTAAAACTAAACATTATGACTATTAAACAAAACAACCACTTAAACATGTACGAAATTGTAGATTTAGTACTAAACACTAATGCAGCCGTATGGAGTAGCAACCCTGCCATGAGTGCAGTAATAGCTACCATTAATAGCCACCTAAGTGGCATTGGTGCTGATAAAGTTGTGCAACAAGCCAATAGCAAGGGTATAACTCAAACTAAGCAAATGGCACAATTAAATATGGCAGTAGCCGCTGTAGCTGTGGCTCTTGTAGCTGCAAACCGTTAGATAATAAAAATTAACTCACCACTCCAAGGCCAATTAACAGGCCCATTGTAAGCATAAAAATACCTACTAACCATTTAAAAAAAGTGTGGCTTGTTTTTTTAAATAATTTGTTGCCTACCAAAGCACCCAGCCAAGCACAAACTACAGCTATTATTACTACTACATAATTAATTTGGCTTTGTTTTAAAATAGCAAAATTACTGTACAGGCTTAAGCGTACTAAATCTACCATACAGGCTACTGCTACGCCTGTAGCTATGTAGCTTTGCTTTGGTAAGTTTAGGCGTAATAAAAAGGCGCTGCGTATAGCGCCTTGGTGACCGCTAAAGCCACCAAAAAAACCACTTAATGCGCCACCCAAGGGTAAGTATTTTTGATGAAAGGTAATGGTAGATAATTTTTTAGATAATTCGATAACAGAAAATAATATAATTACAAAGCCTACTATAATACCCTGCCAAGTAATATTAAAATGGGTATAACAACAGTTGTAATTTGCTATTTGTAAGTTAGCCCCGCCTAATTGTTTTAATAAATACGCACCAAAAAAAGCAGCAAGGGTAGAGGGTAAACCAAATTTTAAAACCAAAGGCCAATTTATAAATTTATAAACCAAGCCTAATTTAAATACATTGTTTAATAAATGCACACAAGCCGTTAAACCAATGGCAATAGGCAAGGGGTAGTACATAGCAAAAACGGGTAGTAAAATAGTACCCAAACCAAAGCCCGAAAAAAAAGTTAAAAACGAGGCTATTAAAGCGGTAAGAGGTATTAAAACATATATCATAACGGGCTTACGAGTGGTATTCTATTAAACCTTCAATGGGCGATTGTATTATTTTACCCATTTCAAAACCATTATCTACGGCTACTTTGGCAATTAAATCTTTATAAAAATATCCTATAGAGCCCACAGTGCTTACTTTATAATTTGTAGCATTGGTATATTTAATTAGTTGTTGTTTAAAAAACGAATCAAAACAATTGTAAAGTAGTTGTTGAATAAAAGGGTGTTGTTTATGTTGTTCAACAAACAAACTAATGGTAGCTAAATACTTGCTGGGCATAGGATTTTTATACACATTGTTTAAAATTTCTTCGCGGTTAAAGCCTTGTTTTTGAAAAGCCGTTTTTAACTCGGCAGGTAAATTATCATCAAAATAATGTTGTACAAAAAACTTACCTATTTGTGCACCGCTTCCATGGTCGCCCCACAAATACCCCACCGATGGTACGTTTTCTAAAATATGTTTGCCATTATATAAACAACTGTTACTGCCTGTGCCTAAAATACAGGCAATGCCCCAATCTTTTTTACATAAAGCACGGGCAGCGGCCAATAAATCGTGCGATACATTTATTTTTGAAATGTTTAAAGTATTGGTTAAGGTATGTTCTAATAACGAGCAATTATCAAACGTTGAGCAGCCAGCACCATAGTAATGCAAGGTAGTAATATGGTTTAAGTACTCGGCTAAATAAGGTTTTAGGTTATTGGTAACCTCTAAACTAATTTGATCTTTACTTTGAAAATAGGGGTTAAAACCAATTGTTTTTATGTGTTTAATAACTTTACTGTTTTGCAACAATACCCAATCTGTTTTGGTTGATCCACTATCGGCAATTAAAATGTACATTGTTTTAAAGATTTAAAGTTCTTAAAATTAAAAAATATTACGGTATTAACTATAACTAACACGTATTATTAATTGGGTCTATTTTTTAAACCACATAGGCATATTGTTTTTTTTAAATAGTATAGATATGGAGTTTAACATAGCAAACTGAAGCACAGCTTCAGTTCTGTAAATATCTTAATTGTTTAATTGTTTTTTTTAAGCATACATAACGTTCTCCACATTACATCGCTTAAAACTATTGTAAATACTTAAAAACAGCATAATCAATAGGTTTAACTTAGCGTTTGTGCTAAATAAAACTACATCGTTACTAAAAAAAATAGTGTTTTTAAGTCTGCTTGTAATAGTGGTATTAACTGCATTTTCGTCGTTTTTTATTATTGCCGAAAATTTACAAATTAAAATTTTTACTAATTTGAAATTAAATGCATTGCAGGTTAATGCCAATGCGGGCAGTTATAAAATTATAGCCGATGGTAGTTTAATTACCGAAACCACAGGCGAAAGCATTTTTAAATTTAACCTAAAAGGCGATAGTATTGAACTAAAACAAAACGAAAAATTTATAGGTACTTTTAAATACATAAAATTTACCGGCGATGACCTTTGCGAATTAAAAGTTAAACTTATTAACCCTGATAGAAAAGCCCGTATCTATCAAAACAATTTAAGCTTTGCCGTAAGCGATGGCTATATTCGAATATTAAACGAAGTTATTTTAGATAATTACATTGCTGGTGTTACCGAAGCCGAAGCGGGAAGCAAATCAACCCTTGAGTTTTATAAAGTACAAGCTATATTAGCTCGCACCTTTGCCCTAGCGCATATAAATAAACACGTTACCGAAGGGTTTAGCCTGTGCGACCAAGTGCATTGCCAAGCTTATTATGGAAAACCTAAAGATTTTAGTATTTACACGGCCATTGAAGATACAAAAGGTAAAGTTGTAGTAGATGAAAACTTAAACCTAATAATAGCAGCTTTTCATAGCAATAGCGGTGGACAAACTGCTAATAGCGAAGATGTATGGGGAGCTAAAACCACTTATTTACGAAGTGTAAACGATAGTTTTAGTATTAAAATGCCAAATAGTAAATGGGAGCGTAAAATGCTTACCGATGATTGGCTTACCTATTTAAAAATAAAACATAATTATCCAATAGAAAATGATGAAGCAAAAAATGCCGCTATAAATTTTAAACAAGACCAACGAAAATACTTTTTAGAATGCAACTCAAGCAAAGTACCTTTAAAAAATGTGAGATTAGATTTACAATTAAAATCTACCTACTTTACAATAAGCCAATTAACTAAAGATACCATTATTTTTAAAGGTCGTGGCTTTGGGCATGGATTAGGTATGTGCCAAGAAGGGGCCATGCGCATGAGTAAATTAGGGTATAAATACCCCGAAATTATAAGTTTTTATTATCGTAATATTCAATTAATTGATTTACGAAAATTAAGTTTTTTTAAAGACGAGTAATCATTCGTTAAAACTTATAGCCAAAACCTACAGCAATGGTTGTTAATAATTGTACACGTGGGCCATTAATATCGTTGGGGTTATCGTACAAGCCATCTTTATTCCAATCGCGTTTAATAATAATATCATCATCGTATATCATTTGCGAAATAAAATTAGCTGTAAAATATTTATTTATTTTAAAAGTAAGTAGGTTGTTAAACACCACATCTATATTTTGTGGGTTGTGTGCATAATTCGAAAATAAATCTAAGTACGAATCTAAATTTACATTTTTAAATATATCTTTTTTAAACTTTAAAATTATTCTTCCTCCAAACTCATAACGTATTTTTTTACCATGTGTAATAATAGTATCGCCCGCTGTATTAGTAGTTGCTTTTTGCACCCCATAGGCTCCTGCATCGGCCAAATATTGGCGGTTTACAATGGTAATTTTACCAGCTATTGGCGCAAATGTTGCCGAAAAATAATTAGTAGGCTTATAATCTAAACCTATTGCTAATTGAATATAAGCTGGTGACATAAAATCGGCAGTAGCTGGGCCCGAAATAGTATCGCTTACATAATTATAACCAGGCGAAAATTGCGTTCTAAAATCGCCTTGCGCAACATAAAACCAATACTTACTAAAGGCATTAATGTTATATTTACTAAGGGCAAATAATTGGTCAATATTTTTACGAAATAACTTCGCATCGCCAGGCTTAATAACGCCGTACTGCGCATCTATTTTACTTAACCACGAGTGTTTACCCCTTGTGTAAACCGCTTCGGCATTTAAAATAGTATTTAATGCAACATTATTTTGCCCACCACCTTGCCAATTACTCAGCGCTGTTTGGCTGGCATTAACACCAAAAAAACCCGATTTTTTCCAATAACTTGTATCTTTTTTAGCAGATTGCTGAGCAATAGCCGTAATTGTAAGTAATAATAAAGTAGCACTAATTAGTTTTTTCATGAGTAAATTTTAATTTTTATTTTTACGAGGGGCAAAAATAAAAATTAAAATCGATTACCAAACCATAAATAGGTAAAAAGTAAATGATATTACTTTTTATAGTTACTAATGCCTTTGGCCAACCAATCGGCAAAAATGGCTTCATCTAGCTCGGTACCTTTTGTACCATTACTTATGGTTTTTTCAGCAGCATCTATTATAACGTATTGTGGCTGCGAACTGCTGTTATATTTAGTAGTTTGCATATAGCCCCATTTTTCGCCATAGGTTTCTAAGGTACGTTGTTTACCAAACCAAAACACTTCTTTTTGTTCGGTTTTAGGTAAATCTACCTTACTATCCACATATAACGAAACGATGACCACATCGTTTTCTAAATATTTTAAAACAGTGGGTTTGCTCCAAATATTATTTTCCATTAAGCGGCAATTAACGCAGGCATTACCTGTAAAATCAACAAACAAAGGCTTGTTTACGAGTTTTGAATATTTTAAAGCATTATCATAATCGTCTTTAAACAGCATTAATCCCTCGGGGCCAACAACACGCAAGGCTTCTAACTTGCCTTCTTCGGTGTTTGAATTAGAGGCAGTAGTTGTTCCCTCAGTGCCATGCCCACCAAAGCCACTTGGCGATTCAGAATAATGGTGAGGAGGAGGAAACGAGGCTATTAAACGTAATGGTGCACCCCAAAGCCCTGGTATTAAATAAATAGTAAAGCTTAACGATATGGTGGCAAACAAAATTCTACCCACCGATAAGTGCGATGGTGGATCATCGTGTG
>JAYTRS010000152.1:0-1856 GCA_043746065.1 Bacteroidota bacterium
TACACAGCTTGTATTGGCCCATCATTGGTTCAAAAAACCGAAAATAAAACCGTGCCTACAAGTTTTAATAACTTAAAAGATACAGTTAATTCTGCAAAAACAAAATGGAAAGATTTTTTTACCGATCCCAACTTGATTGCATTGATAGATTCTTCTTTAAAAAAAAATCAAGAGCTAAATATTATTTTACAAGAAATTACTATTGCTAAAAACGAAGTAAGAGCTAGAAAAGGAGCATACATTCCTTTTGTTGGAATAGGCGCAGGCGCTGGAGTGACAAAAACTCCAAAGTACACTAGCCAAGGCGCAAGCGATGCGGTAAACAATATTACACCCGGACAGACGGTGCCTGAAATATTACCAAATTACGCTTTTGGGCTGGGCGTATCTTGGGAAGTAGATATTTGGAAAAAATTACGTAATGCTAAAAACTCCGCTGTAGCTAAATATTTATCAAGCGTTGAAGGTAAAAATTTTATGGTAACTCATTTAATTTCTGAAATTGCAACTAATTATTACGAATTAATGGCATTGGATAATCAATTAGAAATTTTAAAAAAGAACATCGAAATCTATCAAAACTCACTCGAAATTGTGAAGCTAGAAAAACAAGCGGCAAAGGTTACAGAGCTTGCCGTGCGTAGGTTTGAGGCAGAGGTGCTTAAAACGCAAAGTCGCCAGTATTATTTTATGCAACAAATTACCGAAACCGAAAATAGAATTAATTTTTTGTTAGGTAGATTTCCGCAACCCGTTACACGAAGTTCTTTATCCTTCAGTAATTTAAAACCTGATACAATTTATGAGGGCATTCCTTCTCAATTATTGCAAAACAGACCCGATATTAAACAAGCCGAATTAGATTTAGTAGCTACTAAATTAGATGTAAAAGCAGCAAAGGCAAATTTTTATCCATCATTAATTATTAATGCTGGTGTGGGTTATCAGGCATTTAATCCAACTTATTTAGTAAATCCACAATCATTAATATACTCCATAGCGGGTAATTTAGTTGCGCCACTCATAAATAGAAATACGATAAAAGCAAATTATTATTCGGCTAATTCAAAACAAATACAAGCCGTATATAATTACGAACGCGCAATTTTAAGAGCCCATATTGAGGTGATTAATCAATTATCCAACATTAATAATTTAAAACAAAGTTACAATTTAAAAGAAAAACAGGTACAGGCATTAAATGAATCAATTGACATTTCAACTAATCTTTTTAAATCGGCGAGGGCAGATTATATGGAAGTTTTACTTACTCAACGTGATGCTTTAGAAGCAAAGATTGAATTAATAGAAACTAAAAAATTACAAATGAATGCTAGAGTTAGTATTTATAAGGCATTAGGTGGTGGTTGGAAATAAAAGAGCCAATATTTATTAATTTATAAAGTTTTAAAAGAACAAAATAACTAATAGTGTTTTGGTAATAAATTAAATAGGAAACATTTTTTTGAATTTAATGGCCTGCAGCCAATAACGTTTACAACTAACCATTCATAAAATGTTTTGTTTTTGTTTTTGTTTAATTTTTATAACGGTATTGTTTTGTCTTAATTGCGTATAAAAAAAGCAGAAACATAAATCTAACACATTAACTATAAATAGCTATTTTTGAAAGCAATGAAAAATATAATTCTAATACTTAACCTCGCTTTAGTGTGTAACACATTAAATTCTCAAACAAATTATAAATTATCTAACAAAATAAAAGCTGAAGGCGAATTGGGCTGGGATTATTTAGTGGCGGATGAAACCACAAATAAATTATTTGTATCACATGGTAATATGGTGCAGGTTATTGATGCAAAAGCAGGAACAATTGTACATACAATTACCGATTT
>JAYTRS010000153.1:0-1849 GCA_043746065.1 Bacteroidota bacterium
CCATTTTTTACACAATTTATCATTTGTTTTTACAAACTCATTTTAATAAACCACATAGATACATCGTATTTTAATTAATTTATTCACAATCATTGAGAATACCTAGCATTGAAGCGTTACTTCAACCTTCTATATTTAATTTTTTATAATTCTAAACAGTTTAAATACAATTCATAATCAAATCGTATCTTTACATGTTTTTTAATAACTATGATTTCAGTTTCTAATATTAGTTTGCAATATGGCAAACGTGTTTTGTTTGACGAAGTAAACGTAAAATTTACTCCAGGTAATTGCTATGGTTTAATTGGTGCTAATGGCGCAGGTAAAAGTACCTTTATGAAAATTTTAAGTGGCGAAATTGACCCCACTAAAGGCATTGTAAGCATTTTACCTGGCATGCGCATGAGTGTACTAAAACAAAATCATTTTGAGTTTGATGAGTTTACCGTGTTAGATACTGTGATGATGGGCAATAAGCGACTTCATGCCTTGATAAAAGAAAAAGATGTCGTGTATGCACGCCTCGATTTTAGCGAAGCTGATGGACTAAAAGCAGCCGAATTAGAAGCAGAATTTGCCGAAATGAATGGCTGGAATGCCGAAAGTGATGCCGCTACTTTATTAACTAATGTGGGCATTGGCGTTGACTCTCATTTTAAAACAATGAAAGATTTAACGGGTAAAGACAAAGTAAAAATCCTATTAACACAAGCCATTTTTGGTAACCCCGATATTTTATTGTTAGATGAGCCTTCCAATGATTTAGATGTTGAAACAATTAGTTGGCTTGAAAATTTTTTAGCAGACTTTGAAAATACGGTTATTGTAATTAGTCACGATAGGCACTTTTTAGATGCTGTGTGTACGCATACTTGCGATATTGATTATGGCAAATTAAAAACCTATACGGGTAATTATAGTTTCTGGTACCAAATGAGTCAGTTAGCATTAAAACAGCGTGCCGACCAAAATAAAAAAACAGAAGACAAACGTTTAGAATTACAAGAGTTTGTGCGCCGCTTTAGTGCCAACGCTAGTAAATCGAGTCAGGCAACTTCGCGTAAAAAATTATTAGATAAATTGGTGGTAGATGAAATTCCGCCAAGTACGCGTAAATATCCTGGTATTATTTTTAAGCAAGAACGAGAAGCGGGCGACCAATTGTTACATATTGAAAATTTAAGTAAATCAAATGCCGATGGTGTATTATTTAAAAATGTAAATATTAATGTGGTAAAAGGTGATAAAATTGCTTTTATTGCAAAAAATCATTTAGCCATTACAGCTTTATTTGATATTATTAACGAAGAAGATACAGCAGATAGCGGTACCTATAAATTTGGAACTACCATTCATAAAGGTTATTTACCCAACGATAACGCCAAATATTTTAAGGGCGATATGAATTTAATGGATTGGTTACGCCAATACTCTACCAATAAAGATGAAAGCTATGTACGCGGATTTTTAGGCAAAATGCTATTTACAGGCGAAGAAGTAATGAAAAAATGTTCGGTACTTTCGGGAGGCGAAAAGGTACGCTGTATGACGAGTAGAATGATGCAGGTAAATCCAAATTTTTTAATTTTAGATGAACCAACCAATCACTTAGATTTAGAAAGTATTATTGCCTATAACGATGCCTTAAAAGATTTTACAGGAACGGTATTATTAACCAGTCATGATCATGAGTTGATGCAAACGGTTGCCAATCGCATTATTGAACTAACACCAAAAGGCATTATTGATAAAAAAATGACCTATGATGAATATTTAGAAAACGAAAATGTAAAACAAGAACGATTAAAATTGTATA
Source organism: Bacteroidota bacterium (assembly GCA_043746065.1). GTDB lineage: Bacteria > Bacteroidota > Bacteroidia > B-17B0 > Aurantibacillaceae > Aurantibacillus. The sequence continues at coordinate 1,820 of JAYTRS010000153.1, forward strand.
AATAAACTATCTACTAAAAACTAGCATGTC
>JAYTRS010000154.1:0-1845 GCA_043746065.1 Bacteroidota bacterium
ATTGGCAAATTTTCTTATAAGATTTTTGATCTTATGAAAAAAATAGGTCATGGACCCAATATTATTTTATGGATTATTATTTTTTGTTTATTAGTATACTGGACAGTTCAAATTACTAAACAAACAAAAGAAGCTAAGAAAAACGGAACGCTTATTTAAGCTCAGTTTTATAAAATACAAACCTCGATATGATATATCGGGGTTTTTTTTTATATTTACTTAAGTGAAGAGACTGAGTAGTATCATATTTTTTATAAGTGTTTGTTTTTATGGACAGGCTCAAAAAGCAGTTATCCCGCAAGCAGTTCCTGGCATTAATTTTGCCGAAAACATTGGCCAATGGGAAAACAATGTTTTGTTTAGAGCGGGCCTTGATGGTGGCGCTTTGTTTTTAGAACAGAACAAACTTACATTTAATTTTTATGATAAACGCAAATACCGTCAACATCACGCAATGGTTTTAAAGCCCGAAGACAGAATTGACGATGAAATTAAAGGACACGGGTTTAGTGTTGAATTTGAAAACTGCAATCTAAATAGCACGGTCGAAAAACAGCAAAAAGGTAGTTACTATGAGAATTATTTTTTAGGAAGTAACAAGAATAAATGGAAAGGCAATGTTAGTCATTACCATCAATTATTTTATAGAAATTTATATGATAACATTGACTATGAAATAATAACGGCAATTAATAATGTTAAATATAATTTCCATGTCAAGCCTGGTGGAAATGCAAGCGAAATTAAATTGAAATATGAGGGAATAACAAATATACAATTGAAAAAAGGCGCTTTAATTATTAAGCCTGAAGTGAATGAATTGTTTGAACAAAAGCCTTATGCTTATCAAGTTATAAACGATGTTGTAAAAGAAATTTCCTGCCGTTTTGTATTAAGTAACAATACGTTATCGTATAATTTCCCAGAAGGATACAATAAAAATTATGAATTAGTAATTGATCCCTTATTAGTATTTGCTGCACAAAGTGGCTCTACGGCTGATAATTTTGGGATGACAGCCACCTATGATGCGAATGGGAATTTATACTCAGGTGGAACAGTATTTAATGTTGGTTACCCCACCACTTTAGGGGCTTATAGTTCTTCTTTTTTTGGCCCCCAATATTATGGGAATACAGATGTAGTTATTACGAAATACAATGCTACTGGAAGTAGTTTACTGTTTTCGACTTATATTGGTGGCGAAAGCACGGAAACAGTTCACAGCTTAATAGTAGATAAAAACGATAATTTATGTTTTTATGGCGTTACAAGTTCTATTAGTTTTCCTACAACCGTTGGCGCGTATGATAATTCGTTTAATGGAGGAGCAATTATTTTTTTCTATAATAATGGTCAGCGCTTCAATAACGGAACAGACATCTACATTAGTAAATTTAACACTAATGGCACGGTGCTCTTGTCATCTACCTATATTGGCGGTAGTGGAAATGATGGAATAAATCATACCAATAGTTATATATCGCATACGCAGGCACCTAATCCCGTAAACCCGATTAACGTGTTGTATGAGCCAAAATATGATAGTTTGTTTCATAATTATGGAGATCAATGTCGCGGAGAAATACAATTAGATAATCAAAACAATATTTATGTAACAAGTTCTACGAGATCAATTGATTTTCCAACAATCAATGGATTCGACAATAGTTTAGGCGGTCTCCAAGATGGAGTTATTATTAAATTAAACTCTAATTTAACTACATTAATATCATCATCTTATATTGGCGGTTCTAGTAATGATGCAGGATATGGTTTGGTAATAGACAACAACAATGAAGTGTTTGTAACAGGAGGTACTTGTAGTAAAGATTTGCCTCATAC
>JAYTRS010000155.1:0-1843 GCA_043746065.1 Bacteroidota bacterium
TGTCTAAATAGGGTGCAAACTCTGAATATTCGGTATTAATGCTTTCTATATTAGTAATTGTATAAAGCGATGAGTCTTTTTTTATGTCAGTAATATAATCAGGAAACTTAGCATATAATTCTTGCCATTTTAAATGTGTATTTTTTAATTTTAATGTTATAATAAAGCTTTTAACTTCATCATATTTACCATTATATCTTAATGCCTGAAATAAATGAATAGCATCATCGGTTGTAAATTGCGAAGAATAATTAGCTACTATCTTTTTAAAATAAATTTCAGCATTTACATAATCTATTAAATTATAGGCCGTAATGCCTGCACGCTGTATAACCTCATAACTAGCATTTTTTTTACTTGCTAATTCATTATATATTGGAAAGGCATCGTAATAATTCATATTTTCGAATAAATTATTAGCCGTTTTTTCTCTTAATTTTTGTGCTTTTGTCTCGCAAATAGTAAATACAAAAAGTACAAAAAAACAAAGTTTTATAAAGTTTGATAATAACATAATAGTTTTTTATAGTGTATAATTAAAAATAACGAGGTGATATAAAGCCTTTACTTTTGCTTTTAAATTTATATGATAGCATAATTTCATGTGAGCCTGCGCTATATTTTTGAATATTATTTAATCCATAATCATACGCATATCCCACACTCATGCGTTCCGTTATGTTATATATAATATTCATTCCCAATGCAGAGTTATATCGGTACATAGCACCAATCCAAACTTTATCAAGTATTAAGAATGATAAATTTGCATCAATCGACAGTGGAGCGTTATTTACGTATTTAATTATGACAGATGGGCGCATGTTTACTAAACTATTTAATTTAATAACACAACCTCCAAAAAAATAAAAGTGATTTTCTTGTAAAGCATTTTGTCCACTAGGTAAATTAAAACTATTTTTTAGAATACGTGGGCTCGATACACCTAAATAAAATCGATCTCCATAATAATACAATCCAGCGCCCACATTAGGTAATACTTTTGTGTAATTATAACCTTCTAAATAAGTGTCTTCTGAGTTGTCTTGTATTTTCGCATTATTGAAATTAGTTTGATAAACATCTAATCCTAATTTAAGACCTAAAGCTAAACGATGATTTTTCTTATTTAATTTAACACCAATACTCAAATCTAATGCAACTGTTTTATTGCTTCTTGCTCCAATTTTGTCATTTATAATTGAAAATCCCAACCCTATTAAATCTTTTTTTAAAGGGGCGTGCATACTTAATATTTGTGATTTTGGAGCTCCTTTAAAACTTGTCCATTGATCTCTAATAGTTGCGTTTACAACTAATGATTTTTGGCTACCTGCGTATGCAGGATTAATGTAAAGTTGGTTAAAAAAGTAGGTACTCATTTGTAGCTCTTGCTGAGCATTCAAAGAAGTTATCATATTATTAAAAACAAATAAGATGATAATTGATTTTTTAAGTTGCATATTTATGTTGTTTTTAATAATTAATACTGTAATTCTATATAACCATTATAAGGCTTGCTTACATTATCGCCAAAATCTAAAACAATAAAATAAGTACCAGCGGGCAACAAATTGTTACCCATAGCATCACTTACATTTGCTTTACCATTCCAATCATTGCTATATTTCTTTTTTTGATAAACTAGGCTACCCCATCTATTAAAAATACTTAGTGTGTTATTCGGAAAAGCATCAATTTTGCTAATTACAAATAAATCATTTTTACCATTACCATTTGGTGTAAATATTTCAGGTATAAATAAATCAACGCATTGTGCATTATTAAGACCAATGGTGTCTACTAAAAATGTAAAATTCTTTACGCAATTATTAAAATCACT
>JAYTRS010000156.1:0-1838 GCA_043746065.1 Bacteroidota bacterium
ATTATATCATAAAGATAGTAAAGTGTTTACCAATATAAAATTAGTGTACGATAGTTTAATAAAATCATTTATTACCGAAGTGGCAGTAAACTCGGCTGGCGTGCCCGTTATATTTACAAATGCTGCAAAAGATAGCGTGATAGATTTAGGAAAAATAGATAGTAAAGAAGTAGATACTAAACAAAAATTATTTACAAAACTACAAGAGCTATCTACCCAAAATACACCAATAGAAGTAGATTTGGGCGAAGGTACTACTAATTATATTTTTTATGCCCAATCTAATTTACTTACGCAATTAAAATATTACCCTTATGTTCAATTTGGTGTCATCGGTTTATTTTTATTAATAGCGTATATATTGTTTAGCACCGCTCGAAAGGCCGAGCAAGACCAAGTTTGGGTGGGTATGAGTAAAGAAACCGCCCATCAATTAGGTACCCCGTTGTCTTCGTTAATGGCTTGGAACGAGCATTTAAGAAGTGTTGGGGTGGATGAAACCATTGTTACCGAAATGCAACACGATGTAAAACGTTTGCAAATGATAACCGAACGTTTTAGTAAAATAGGCTCGCAGCCCACATTAGTAAACGAAAACGTAAACGAAGTTTTAATAAATGCTATAAATTATTTAAAAAATAGAACTTCACGCAATGTGGAATATAAACTTAATTTACCAAGCGATCATTTACAGGCCTACCTTTGCGCCCCTTTGTTTGAATGGGTTATAGAAAATATTTGTAAAAATGCAGTAGATGCTATGGATGGTAAGGGGAGCATTACCCTATCCTTAATTGATGTACCAGAAAGTTTGTTTGTAGATATTACAGATACTGGCAAAGGCATTTCAAAATCTAAATTTAAAACCGTTTTTGAGCCAGGCTTTACTACTAAAAAACGAGGCTGGGGTTTGGGTTTAAGCCTTTGTAAACGCATTATAGAAAATTACCACGAAGGAAAAATTTTTGTATTAAGCAGCGAAGCTAATAAAGGCACTACGTTTAGAATTGCTTTAAAACGAGGGTAATTAAGAAAAACTCTGCATATCGCATAATTTTTTATACGAACCATTTAATGCTAATAGTTGTTTATGATTGCAATCGTTACTGAATGGTACTTATAAATTACTAAATGTTCCGTCGGGTTTAACGATAATAACAGTAAAAAAGACTATTAAAATATCTTTCACAAAAAATTTTGTTTGATGTTGAAAGTGTGAAAGAAATAATTGTTGATTTAAAAACGGATTTTAATCCTATTTTAAATTATCGTTACCAATAAATTTACAATCTTTTTTAGTAACCAGTTTTTCATTGTTGGTAAATCCAACAAACATATTATCGCTAAATGTGCAGGTTTCAAAAACAAAGTCAACACTTTGTCCTTTATCATTTGCTGCAAATAAAAGTATTTTTTGCCTAGCTTCAATATTATTTTCAGCCGAAGGTTTTTTGTAAGAAATATTTTTAGAAAAACTACAATCTTTATATTTTATATTTTTACAATGTGTAACGTATATTAATTCGGCAACACAACGATTATCATAAAATTGGCATTTATTAAATTTAAAATTATTACAATTCATAAAAGAAGAAAACATTATATTACAATTTCTTATAATTGTATTATTACATATAAAATCATCAACATTAATTGCATGTATACCACAAATAGCTACTCCTGAAAAAATACAATTTTCAATTGTAATATTTTTGCATTGATCAAATTCTATAAGACCTCCATCACAAAAAATATCAGCTTTAAGTAAATGAGATACTTCTATATTTTTAAGAATAATATTACTGCAATTTGTAAATGTTAAAATAGCGGATTTAGGA
>JAYTRS010000157.1:0-1838 GCA_043746065.1 Bacteroidota bacterium
ATTGATAATGAAATTACTCGGCTAATTGTTGAAATTTGTGGAGGTAATCCTAATCGCACTAAATATTTAAACTCTACCTAATCTTTTCGGACACCCTTGTTTTGTAACCAAGGGTGTCCGAAATGTTACAGCCTTGATGTAAAAAAATATTTTGATATAAAATACAGATACGATGAACTTAAAAACAATACTGACAATTTTTAAACAACGAAAGCTTTTTTGATTTTAAATTAACAGGCTTATTAAACCTTTGTTTGAATGTTACCAAAATTTAATTAACAAATAGTTGCATTTGTAAAAAACGTAGTTTACATTTGGTATAACAAATTAATAACAAGAAACAGAAATAAAACTATAACAAGCATATTTTATAATAAACATAATAGTTTGTTGTAATCGGAAACCTAAAACTCCTCATTTTACCCGTTCCACCGATGATTCAGCCAGCGCCCCAAGGGCGTACGCTTTTTTATCTGGTGGATAGGGCTGAGGAGTTCCTAAGGTTAGGTAACTGGGCATACGCCCGATTTATTTTATAAATTAATATAACTCCAAACAAATAAAAAATTATTAACCCTAAGAAATCGAACAAATGAAAAAACTAAAACTATTAAAAAACAAACTCCTACTTTTTTTATGTTTACTGAGTGCTATAAATTTAAAAGCTCAAACTAATTCCAATCAAGGCCCAATTACACCTAATGGATATTTTGATACCATTTATGATAATTTAGGTAATAAATACAATATACGTAATTTACAATTAGACCCAGGTCCAAACCCCGAGCCAAGTACTTTTGCTGTACCCACAGTTAGTTGCCAAGCAGGTTATTATAGATTGTTTTTTGCACCTGGCATGGATTTAAACAATCCAACTCAAAATAGTATGCGCACAATTTTGTGCCAACTTTATACTGATTTATCTTGTTTTATTAAATCGCCTTTATCTTCAGCTTGTAATACTACTACAAATACAAGTACTTTTATTAATGTTTATGTTACGCCAAATGCTGGAGGAACTTCTTTAGGTTCAGCCGCATCTTTTTTTGCTGCTCCCTATAACCCTGCTTCAGCTAATCCAGGAATACTTGATAATTTTCCTTGGTTATTAATAAATACAGGAATAGACCCCTACACGACACTTGTACCAGGTTTAACTCCAGCAGGTAATTTTTATCATATACTTATTAATGTAAATTTGGGTGTAAGTTGGAATTTTAACACAGGAACAACAACAAATGGTGCAAGCACCGATTTTTATCAGGTAAATATGCACGAAGCAATGCACGCTTTAGGCTTTGCATCATTAATAGGTGTAAATTCTTCGGTAACTACTATGGGTTCTTTACTTGGTTCGCCAATTAATAATTTTTTCTCTCGCTACGATATGTTTTTACGTGATAAAACGGGTACGCCATTATTAAGCACTAGCAATTTACCATGTTCAATAGGTTCGTTACAATTAACATCGCCCAATAATCCATCACTTATTTCTCCAAGTCTTTGCTCAGGAGGTGGTTCAAATAACACAAATTGTACAACTGCTGTAATGTATGTTAGTAATACTCAAACTGTGCCTGTTTATACGCCAAATTGTTTTGAATTTGGAAGTAGTTTGAGCCATTTTGAAGACCAGTGTTATCCAACACCAGGAAGCCCTTATGGTAATGACGCCTACTTTGTAATGAGTAATGCAATTATTCCAGGAGGAATAGCAAGGCGACATCCATTAGAAGAGGAAAAAAAAGTATTATGCGATTTAGGTTACTCTGTTAATGCACAATATGCTAGTCCGTATGCAGGAGGAAATAATACATATACAAGTGGTGCGTGCCAAG
>JAYTRS010000158.1:0-5956 GCA_043746065.1 Bacteroidota bacterium
ATTTTTTTTTATGTTTATAAAATAGTTTTTATACAAGTTTAATGCTTTAAATAGCAGAAAGTAAAAATAATTAAATTTAGCTTGTGTTTTAAGGTTTATATATTATAAATAAAAAAACAGAGTTTGTAATTATTGTTTTAACGCACAATAAACTGGCATAAAAATTACCTCTTAAAACTTATCAAAAAAATGTTCTTCAACATCAAAAGTTGATTTTAATCCCACTTCTTTAAAATCGTTTTTTAACCAGTTATCTGCAATAGCGCGACCTTTTTCTTTTAAATCAACTAAAAAATCCCAAGAGGTATTCATTTTACTGCTGTAACTTAATTGGCTTAAAGCATCGTAACCACTTATGGTGTGTACAAAAATTTCGCGATTAGCTTTATTATCTACCTTTAAAATACCATTACGTATTAATTCATTTCTATAATGTATTAATTTCATTTCGTTAATTAAACTACTATTAAAACTAATTTCGTTTACTCTATCTGCTATATCTCGTGCAGTTGTGGGTACTGAGTTTATGTTTATAGAATTTATTTTAATTAATACAATATCTCTAATATTTGTGTTTGTAATAATAGGAAATATAGGTGGGTTACCCATATAACCGCCATCCCAATAGTATTCGCCTTCAATTTCTACTGCCTGAAACAAAAAAGGTAAACAAGCACTTGCCATTACACTATCTACAGTAATTTCTTTATTTGTAAAAATTTTAGCCCTATTGGTTTTTACATTTGTGGCGCAAATAAATAATTTCTTTTTATTATAAAGTTGTAACTCTTTAAAATCAATTAAATTTTCTAAAATATCGCGTAGTGGGTTATAATTAAAAGGATTAAAATTATAGGGACTCATTACCTGCGAAATAGCATTAAACCACATATAACCTGCGCTATTATACATATCGCCATTACCATATGTTTTATCAAAGTTATTGGGCTTAAACATAGAGCTACCAACATTAGCTACTCTACGCCACATTTCTTCCAATAATTCTTTTGCTTTTTGCGGCCCACCTACATGTAAGCCATAAGCCACAGCTACAGCATTAACAGCGCCTGCACTAGTACCGCACATGGTTTCAGCTATTATATTTTCTTCTTCTAATAACCTATCTAAAACGCCCCAAGTAAATGCTCCATGAGCTCCACCGCCTTGTAATGCTAATCCTACTTGTTTTTTTTCTGAACTCATTAAACGTTTTTAGTAATGTAACCAAAAGTAACGTTTTATTTGGTATAACAAAATTTTTTAAGCAAAAGAATATAGGCATTGGGCGAAATTAATTACCTGCCAAATTTCAAATAAAATTGCTATTATAAGCTAGTATTAATACATTATTTAACATTAATATAAACCTTAATTTAGTAAATTAGCCCTGCTTTGAAAAAAATTTTAATCTTATACTTTTTACTTGTTTTTGCTTCACTTTTTTCGCAAAATTTTTCAATTAGCGGCACTTTAAAAGATGCGAGTAATGGCGAAACGGTAATTGGTGCCAATGTATATATAAAAGAATTAAATAAGGTGGCAAGCACCAATCAATATGGGTTTTACTCTCTATCTGCTCCAAAAGGAAATTATACTATTCAGTTTTCATACATTACATTTAAAACTGTTGAGCAACAAATTGTACTCGATAAAAACATAAGTATTAACTATAATTTTTTACCAACCGAAACTAATTTAAACGAAGTTGAAGTAAATACAAAAGCGAGTAATCAAAATGTAAAAAATACGCAAATGGGCGTTATACAGTTAGATATGGCTGAGATAAAAAAAATACCCGCTTTTATGGGCGAGGTTGATATTTTAAAAACCATACAATTATTGCCAGGTGTAAAAAATGCAGGCGATGGCAATACCGGCTTTTATGTAAGGGGTGGCGGGCCCGACCAAAATTTAATTTTGTTAGATGAAGCCCCCATTTACAATGCCTCTCATCTACTCGGCTTCTTCTCAGTATTTAATGGCGATGCTATTAAAAATGTAACGCTAATAAAAGGCGGTATGCCTGCTCAATATGGCGGTAGGTTATCCTCCGTATTAGACATACAAATGAAAGAAGGTAACAATCAAAAATTTGAAGTGGAAGGCGGAATAGGTTTAATATCATCGCGCTTAACCCTGCAAGGCCCTATTGTAAAAAATAAAAGTTCGTTTATTATTAGTGCACGCCGCACGTATATTGATGTTTTGGCAAAACCTTTTATTGATAAAAGTGATTTTAAAGGCACCAGCTATTTTTTTTACGATTTAAACGCTAAGTTTAATTATATTATTAACGATAAAAATCGTGTATTTTTAAGTGGTTATTTTGGTAGAGATAAATTTGCTTTTACCGATAACGAATCTAAATTTAAAACTAAAATACCTTGGGGTAATGCCACCGCTTGCCTGCGCTGGAATCATATATTTAATAACAAGCTATTTGCTAATTTAAGCGCCTCATACACCAATTATGATTTTAGTTTTAGTGGTTTGCAAGACGATTTTGAAGCAACCATAAAATCGGGTATTAACGACTATAGTTTAAAGTACGATGTAAATTATTATCCCAACTCAAGGCATACTTTAAAAACTGGCGTTCATTATACGTTTCATATTTTCACACCCACAAACGTAAGCGCTAAGCAAGGCGAAACCACTTTTGACTTTGGAAAAAAAATACAATTATTTTCGCACGAAGCCGCCGCTTATATTAGCGATGATTGGGATATTTCGCAACGCATAAAATTAAATGCAGGCTTACGTTTTAGCAATTTTACGCAAGTTGGGCCTTTTAATCGTTATAAAAAAGATTTTACAGGCAAAATAACCGATACCGTTTCCTATGGTTTAAATAAAGTGGTGGCAAATTATAATGGCCTAGAACCTCGCTTATCTATTAGGTTTAGTTTAACTAATTCATCTTCTATAAAAGCTTCTTACACGCGTAATTTTCAATACGTACATCTAGCATCATTATCCTCAGTTAGTTTACCTACCGATATTTGGATGCCCTGTACCGAAGTAATTAAACCACAATTAGCAAACCTTTATGTATTGGGTTACTTTAAAAATTTTAAACAAAATACTTTTGAAACCAGCGTAGAAGTCTATTACAAAACAATGGCCAATCAAATAGAATTTAAAGAAGGCGCACAACCCGCCGATAACGTATTTGATAACCCCGATAATGCCTTTACGTTTGGCAAAGGCTGGGCTTATGGTGCCGAGTTTTTTGTAAAAAAACGTACAGGTAAATTTACAGGTTGGATAGGTTACACACTATCATGGACGTGGCGACAATTTACCGAAATTAATTACGGACAAAAATTTTTAGCCAAGTATGATAGAAGGCACGACGCCTCGTTTGTATTAACGTATGATGCAACCAAAAAATGGACGTTTGGAATGGTGTTTGTTTATGGTACTGGTAATAGAGGTACATTGCCCAATGGTTTCTTTTTATACCAGGGCAGTTTAAGTAACGATTATGGTTTACGAAACTCGTATAAATTTGTTGATTATCATCGCTTAGATTTAAATGCAACCTATACGCCCAACCGCCAAGCTAAATTACAAAAACGAAAAAATACCTTAACCGAACAATACCTTAAAGAGGGTAAGGATACTACAAACATTCAAGTAACTAAAAAGTGGGCAAAAAATTTCTCAAATAGTTTTACTTTAAGTGTATTTAATGTGTATAATCGCTATAATCCTTACTTTATTTACCTTACACGTAAAGGCGATTTTACAGCTGGTACTTTACAAGTTGGGGCAAAGCAAGTATCGTTATTTCCTATACTACCAAGTTTTACTTGGAACTTTAAATTTTAAAAATGAAGCAAATACTGGTGTTGATACTGAGTTTATTTTTTATTTTTTCGTGCCGAAAAGATGTAAAATTAAAATTACCAGTTTACCAACAAAAAGTAGTAGTAGAAGCAAGTATTGAAACTGGCCAACCCGCATTTGTCCTCCTATCCTACTCTGTACCTTATTTTGGTAATTTTGATTTATCACACCCCGAACAAGTTTATATACAAGATGGCTTTGTAACCCTTACCGATGGTACAATAACAGATACTTTAAAAAAAGTATTATTTCCTAATATTGCAATTCCGTTTTATATTGGTAGTAAAATTACAGGTGTGCAAGGCAAAACATATACTTTAAAAATTACTGTAAAAAACAATACTTATACTTCTGAAAGTACTATTTTAAACCCAGCAAAATTGGATAGTTTATATTTTAAAGGCGAAAAAGATAGCCTTGGCTTAGTTTGGGCAAACTTTACCGAACCCCTTGGTGTAGGCGATTTTTACCAATGGTTTGCCAAACGCTTAACAAAAGATGTATTTTATGTTTTACCGTTTAACTCGTCGTTTGATGATAAATTTATTGATGGCAAATCTATTCATTTTGCATACAATAGAGGCGATAGCCCCTACAATGTACAAGCTACTAAAGATGAAATACACCCTGGAGATTACAGCTGGGGAGATACCGTAGTGGTAAAGTTTTGTAAAATTGGAAGAAAAGAATTTGATTTTTGGAATACCTATTACCAAAACAAATCCAGTAACGGCAACCCATTTAGTGCGCCTTCTAATATTAAAAGTACCTTTGGTAATGATTTAGAAGTGCTAGGTGCTTTTGTAGCTTACTCGCCAAGTTTTGATACCTTAATTATTAAAAAGAAATAATAATTTAAATGAAAAAAATAATATCCATACTACTAAGTTTATTTTTTGTTTTTTCGTGCCGAAAAGATGTAAAATTAAAATTGCCAGTTTACCAACAAAAAGTAGTAGTAGAAGCAAGTATTGAAACTGACCAGCCTGCAGTTGTACTCCTATCCTACTCTGTACCCTATTTTGGTGATTTTGATTTAACGCACCCCGAACAAGTTTATATACAAGATGGACTTGTTACAATTACAGATGGGACATCAACCGAAACACTTCAAAAAATAACACTACCTAATATTCCTATTCCGTTTTATGTAAGCAATATAATTAAAGGTGTGCAAGGTAAAACCTATACCTTAAAAGTAACCGTTAAAAATAATACTTACACATCGGTTAGTACTATTTTAAATCCAGCAAAATTAGATAGTTTATATTTTAAAGGAGAAAAAGATAGTCTTGGCTTAATTTGGGCACATTTTACCGAACCCGCGGGGGTTGGCGATTGTTACCAATGGTCGGCTAAACGTTTAACAAAAGATTTTTTTTATGCTTTTCCATTTTTTTCGGCATTTGAAGATAAATTTATTGACGGACAAAAATTTGATTTTTCGTATGATAGAGGTCCACAACCCTACAATTTACAAACGTATAGAGACGACCCTGAGCGTGGTTTTTTTAAACGCCAAGATACCGTTGTGGTAAAATTTAGTAAAATTGGCAAAGCTGAATATACATTTTGGAATACCTATTACCAAAACAAGGCCAGTAATAGCAACCCTTTTTCGGCACCAAGCAACGTTAAAGGTACTTTTGGTAATGATTTAGAAGTGCTTGGGGCTTTTGTGGCATACTCGCCAAGTTTTGATACTATAATTATTAAGAAGAAGTAACACTGCATTACATTAAACTTAAAAAAAGTAAAATAAGCAAGGCTACTAAAATCAGTAATACATAACAAATTATTTGGCAAACTTTTACCAATTGAAGTCCACTATATTTATCAGGCTCTGCCATAATTTTTCGTTTGGCAATAGCAGCAAATATTAATGTTGCAAGCAAACCAAATATGCTAATAAAAATCATACTAATAGCACAACCTAAAGTTACATAAGCCAAAGGATGTACTTTTTTTGCACCCTCATATTTTTTTATAGTGCCATTAGGGTTACCAACCAAGGGTGTCCGAAATGCACAAAGCCCTGTGAACTAATTATAGGAAAGGTTATGAAATTTCAATAAAACAGTATCGTAATTTGTTTTATGCATAT
>JAYTRS010000159.1:0-1836 GCA_043746065.1 Bacteroidota bacterium
AAATAGAGCGCCCCCAACCGTAAGAAAAAATCCACTTACCCTCATCTACTTTATCGCCATTAAACTCATCGCCATCAAAGTAATTCCAAGTTACAACGGTATCTTTTTTAAATTGCCACATTACTTGGGCATTAGCAACAATACAGGTAAACAGCAGTAGTATAAATAGTTGTTTTTTTTGCATAAATAGTTTTAAACAAAAAAGCATTTTAAATTAAATTTAAAATGCTTTTAAAATTTATAATTTAATTTTAAAAATTCTTAATCATCAGTAGGTTCAGGTGCAGTGGTAGCTTTTGCTTTTTTAGCTTTAATTTTATTAATCCACATAACGTTTATTAATTCGTTATGTACAGAAATCATACTTTTACTAATACCATTAATAATGGTACAATTTTCGTTCGATTTATTCTTCCAAGTGCGTTTTACCTCTTCGTAAGAACCATCGCTTAATAAAATATAAAAATTAGTTACTTTACCTTTTACAACTTGTGCTTTGCCATTATTGCAAATAGCTTTTGAACCCTGCCTATTGGTAATAATTACATCTTCATAAATACCATCTTTTATTTCTTCAGCGCCACGGTCTTCAAACTTAGCGGCCCATTTATTGTAGCAGTTTAATTCGGTTGCTTTTTCTTGTGAAACAACATTTAATGCTAATAATAATAGTATAATTATACTTGTATTTTTCATCGTTTTTAAATCTTAAGAAATTCAAACATACAAAAAAAATTAATTATTATAAAGCTATTTATAATAATAAAAAATATTAATTTGGCAGTATGTTGGTTAAAACATTTGGATATGCTGTACAAGGCATTAATGCTACAAAAATTACAATTGAAGTAAGCATTGGTATTGGTATAAATTTTTATTTGGTAGGCTTACCCGATAATGCCGTTAAAGAAAGTCAACAACGCATTGATACGGCTTTAAAACAAATTGGACTTAAAATACCCGGCAAACAAATTACAGTAAATATGGCACCTGCCGATATTCGTAAAGAAGGCTCGGCCTATGATTTACCAATAGCCATAGGGATTTTAGCAGCTAGCGAACAAATTGCTGACGCTAAAATTATGGATTACGTAATTATGGGCGAATTAGCCTTAGACGGCGAAATACGCCCTATTAGAGGCGCGTTACCCATTGCCATTCAAGCAAAAAAAGAAGGGTTTAAAGGAATTATTTTACCCACTCAAAATGCCGATGAGGCTGCTGTTGTTGAAGGTTTAGACGTGTTATATGCCAATAACTTAAAACAAGTAATTAATTTTTTTAACGATACAGAAACTTTACCAAAAGCTAAAATAGATTTAAACGATGCCTTTTTAACCAATTTAGAAAGTATTGAATTTGATTTTAGCGATGTAAAGGGACAAGAAAATATAAAACGTGCATTAGAAATTGCTGCTTCGGGCGGACATAATTTAATTTTAATTGGTCCACCAGGTGCTGGTAAAACAATGCTTAGCAAACGTTTGCCAAGTATTTTACCTCCTTTAACGGTTGATGAAGCGCTTGAAACTACTAAAATACATAGCGTTGCCGGTCGCATGGGTAAAGGTAATGCAGGTTTAATTACACAGCGTCCCTTCCGCAGCCCACACCATACTATTAGTGATATTGCTTTGGTGGGTGGTGGCAATAACCCACAACCTGGCGAAATAAGTTTAGCGCATAACGGCGTTTTGTTTTTAGATGAATTGCCAGAATTTAAACGCACCGTTCTAGAAGTAATGCGCCAACCTTTAGAAGATAGGGTTGTAAGTATTAGCCGGGCAAAATTTACGGTTGAATATCCAGCAAGTTTTATGTTAGTTGCAAGTATGA
>JAYTRS010000160.1:0-1827 GCA_043746065.1 Bacteroidota bacterium
GATGCTACAGAAGTAAACAATGCCACCATTTACGATTTAGCAAGCGTTACAAAAATTGCATCATCGGCCTTGGCCTTAATGAAACTTCGCTCCGAAAAAAAATTTGATTACAAAAAAATGCTTGGCGATTACTTACCTTATTTAAAAGGTAGTAATAAAGATAGTTTATTAATTGAAGACATTATAACACACCAAGCAGGCCTTCAAGCATGGATTCCGTTTTATTTAAAGACCTTAAAAAAAGATGGTGAATATAAGCCTGGTTATTTTTCAACCAAACAATCGTTTAACTTTCCTATTCATGTGGCAAAACATTTATTCTCTAAACAAAGTTTTATTGATACAATGTATAAACGTATTATTACCTCAAAGCTCGAAAACAAAGGAAAATACTTGTATAGCGATTTAGGATATTATTTTATACAACAAATTATTGAACAACAAAGTGGCAAAAAACAAAACGAATATGTGCAAGATTTATTTTCACAAATAGGCATCTCTTTAAGTTATTTACCACTAAAGTATTTTTCTATCGAACAAATTGCACCAACCGAAATGGATATAAAATTTAGAAAACAAATAATACAAGGTTTTGTACACGACCCTGGCGCAGCATTGTTAGGTGGCGTTGCAGGGCATGCGGGTTTGTTTGGTACAGCTATTGATTTGGCAAAACTAATGCAATTATACTTAAACAAAGGGCAATTAAACGGCGTACAATTATTAGATAGTAATGTGGTGAACGATTTTACAAGCTGCCATTTTTGCCCCAACAACCGGCGCGGGTTATGTTTTGAAAAACCAGAGCCCGATGAAAAAAAAGACAGCCCTGTAACAAGTTTATGTAGCCCACAAAGCTTTGGGCACAGTGGTTTTACCGGTACTTTTGCTTGGGCCGATCCTCAAAATAATTTAGTAGTAGTATTTTTAAGTAACCGTGTATATCCCGATGCTGAGCCCAATAAACTAGCTAAACTTGGCATTCGAGGAAAAATCCACAAAGCTTTTTATGAGGCGGTGATTAGTAAATTTTAAACATCAAATTAATCCCTCGTCAATTAAAATTTTAGTTTTTAAAATAGCCACTATACTTAACGAGTCGGTAATTTCACCATCTACAACCATTTTATAGGCTTGGGCAAAGGGTACTTTTTTAATTTGTAAATCTTCGCTCTCTTCGGGTTCGGCTTCTCCTTCTGTTAACTGTTGTGCCAAGTAAATATGGCAATACTCGTCAGTAGCCGAATTGCTAGTGTGCATATTACTTAATAATGTATATTTAGTAGCTGTTAAACCCGTTTCTTCTTTTAATTCGCGTTTGGCGCTTTCAATAGGGTCAATGTTTAAATCGCCACCTCCCTCTACAATTTCCCAACTATACGCATTTAAAGGGTAACGCCATTGGCCAACCAACCATGTATTTAAATCTTTATCTAAAGGTAAAATGCCAATGGCTAAATTTTTAAAATGTACGGTGCCATATAAGGCAGGTTTTCCAGCAGGATTAATCACATTGTGTTTGGTAACTTTTATCCAAGGTGTTTCAAATTTTACTTCGCTTGCAGTTGTAATCCAGGTATTTTTTGTGTTTGCGCTCATATATTTATAAAATGTAAAAATGTAATTTATAGTGTTAAAATGTTAATAATGTCAAAAATTGTTTGTATCTTAGTAACCAATTAAGGTTAATTTTTGTAAAACTATTTAAAATTTATGAACCCAAAGTACAAAATTATCTTTCTTTTATTTGTTAGCCTTGTTTTTGGGTTTTCGGTTAGGGCTCAAACGCTTTATTGGATTGGTGGTTCGGGCAATTTTAACGATGCT
>JAYTRS010000161.1:0-5927 GCA_043746065.1 Bacteroidota bacterium
AGGCAGCTTGGGATAGCGCCACCCACGAAGCTACTGCAGCATTTGGTAACGGTGCCATGTATATGGAAAAATACATTGAAGAACCTCGCCATATTGAAATACAAATTGTGGGCGATGCACATGGCAAAGCCTGCCATTTAAGCGAAAGAGATTGTTCTATTCAACGTCGCCATCAAAAATTGGTAGAAGAAACCCCATCGCCGTTTATGACGCCAGAATTGCGCGAAGCCATGGGGAATGCTGCCGTTAAAGCAGCCCTATCAATAGCGTATGAAGGCGTAGGTACAGTAGAATTTTTGGTGGATAAGCACCGTAATTTTTACTTTATGGAAATGAATACCCGTATACAAGTAGAGCACCCCATTACCGAAGAAGTTATAAATTACGATTTAATACGCGAACAAATATTAGTAGCGGCAGGTGTGCCCATTAGCGGTAAAAATTACTACCCCCAATTGCACGCTATTGAGTGTCGTATAAATGCCGAAGACCCTTTTAAAAACTTTACACCATCGCCCGGTAAAATTACAACCTTACACACCCCCGGTGGGCATGGTATTAGGGTGGATAGCCACGTTTACAGCGGCTACACCATACCCCCAAATTACGATAGCATGGTTGGTAAACTTATTACCGTAGCACAAACCCGCGAAGAAGCCATTGCAAAAATGCACCGTGCCTTAAGCGAGTATGTAATTGAAGGTATTAAAACAACCATACCCTTTCACTTAAAATTAATGCAAAACGAAGATTTTAAAGCAGGTAACTACACCACCAAGTTTTTAGAAACTTGGGATTTTAAAAGCTAGTGAAAGCGTTTATATTTTGTGGAATGTTTTTTAATGTTTACACTAACTGAAAGTAATAGAAGAGATGAATAGCACGGATTAAAAATCCGCGGTAACTAGACTAAGACCATTTTAATCGACGTCTTCCGATTGCTTGTTTCTTAAGGTCTTAAAGCTTATTTGACGGCTAACAGAAAAGACTATACTTCTATTGTAAACTTGTTGAGAAGCTCCTGGTAATTGTTTTCGAACAGGAAGAAGTGAGTGGATCAATCGCACTCCTAAACTCCACTTTTTATTAAATACGTAACCAGTACCTATATTAAAAGTAAAGTCTTTATTAGTAAAGGGATAAAGGTCTGTTTGGAAAGGAAATGCTCCTCTGTCTGTATATTCTCCAGTATTGATTAATGCTGCTAATGCCGGACCAAATTCAAAGTAACCCTTTTTGTTGTAATATTGAAAAAGGATTGGGACTTCAAAGTAAGATAGACGTAAAAAATAATCGCCATAACCTTGACGGACTCCACCAGTTCCTTTACCAATTTGATATAGTTCAGCTTGCATTGCCCAACTTTTACTTATTTTTATCTGAACCCACATTCCACCCATTAAGGCAGGTTTTGGATGAGTTTTTACGGGACAGCCTGTAATAGTGTGCATTCCTAAACCTAATTTAAGCCCAAATTTACATTGAGTTTTTAATTTACCTTGAGACCAAACATTAAGGCAAATAATTAACATGACAAAAAAAATGAAAAACCTATTCATTGCTAATGAACGAAATTTTTATATAAATATTGTGCTAATAAGAGCGATTATACCAGTTGGCACGGATTATAAATCTGCGCTAGCTGTTTATAAATCCGCGCTAACTTGCAGCACAATTAAATCTTCTATATGGCTTAAAACAGTTGCCGATTTTTTAATAGAGTCCACATCTTCAACGGTTAACCATAAACGGTTATTTTGTTCTTTTAGCTTACAGCGTTGTGGGTGTTTTTGTGCAAATAATAAAGCGGCTTTAAACATAGGGCTGTTAAAGTAATCGCTATCCTGCTTGCTTAAAAAGTACGTAAGCAGTTTGCCATTTTTTAGGGTTAGTTTTTCAAAACCTAATTTCATAGCTTGCCAGCGCATACGCACTAAGCTTATTAATTCAATGGCTTCGGTAGGCACAGGGCCAAATCGGTCGCGCATATTATTTTCAAAGGCGGTTAAGTCTTCTTCTTTAGTTATGTTATCTAATTCTCTATATAATAGTAAGCGTTCGGTTAAACTGCTTACATACACTTCGGGTATTAATAATTGTAAATCGGTTTCAATTACGGTTTCTTTTACAAATTGGCGGCTAAAAATGGTTTTGTCTAAACTGCCTTCTTCTCCTACGGCATCTTTATACCAATCTTCCTCTTTTAACTCCTCCATGGCTTCGTTTAATATTTTCATATAGGTATCAAAGCCCATATCGTTTATAAAGCCACTTTGTTCGCCACCCAATAAATTACCAGCGCCACGTATATCTAAATCGCGCATCGCAATTTGAAAACCACTGCCCAAATCGCTAAAATCTACAATAGCTTTTAAACGTTTGCGGGCTTCGCCAGTTAGTAGTATTTGCGATGGGGCTAATAAATAACAAAATGCTTTTTTATTGCTGCGGCCTACGCGCCCACGCATTTGGTGTAAATCGCTTAAGCCAAAATTATGCGCTTGGTTAATAATAATAGTATTGGCATTGCTAATATCTAAACCGCTTTCAATAATGGTGGTTGCAACTAATACGTCGTAATCGCCTTCCATAAAACCAAGCATAACGTCTTCCAGCTTATCTCCATCTAACTGCCCATGGCCAATGGCAATTCGGGCATCGGGCACCACGCGTTGTATAATGCCCGCCATCTCTGCAATATCGTTTACACGGTTGTGTACAAAAAATACTTGTCCACCGCGGCTTAATTCAAAGCTTACGGCATCTCTAATTAACTCTTCGCTAAACGTATGCAACTCTGTTTGCACCGGGTAGCGGTTGGGTGGGGGAGTAGAAATAACGCTTAAATCGCGAGCGCCCATTAAACTAAATTGTAGTGTGCGAGGGATTGGTGTGGCAGTTAAGGTAAGTGTATCAATACTTGCTTTAAAGCGTTTTAATTTATCTTTTACACCAACGCCAAACTTTTGCTCTTCGTCAATAATCATTAAGCCCAAATCTTTAAACTTAACTTCTTTACTTACTAAACGGTGCGTGCCAATGATGATATCTACTTTACCACTTTCTAAATTTGCGAGTGTTTCTTTTTGTTGTTTGGCTGTTCTAAAGCGGTTAATATAATCAACGTTGCAGGGTAAATTGCCTAAACGCTGTTTAAATGTTTTATAATGTTGGTAGGCTAAAATTGTAGTGGGCACTAAAATGGCAACCTGTTTACTATCGCACACTGCTTTAAATGCCGCCCTAATGGCTATTTCTGTTTTACCAAAACCTACATCGCCACACACTAATCTATCCATAGGGTGTGGTTTTTGCATGTCTTTTTTTACATCGTTAGTTACTTTTATTTGGTCGGGGGTATCTTCGTAAATAAAACTGGCTTCTAACTCGTGTTGTAAATAATTATCTTGTGGGTAAGCATGGCCGGGCTTTGCTTTGCGCTCGGCATATAGTTTTATTAAATCAAAAGCAACTTCTTTTACATTGCGTTTTGTTTTTTGCTTTAAGGTTTGCCAGCTACCGCTACCCAATTTATCTACCTTTGGAACGTGCCCCTCTTTACCGCCATATTTACTTATGCGATGTAGGGAGTGAATACTCACGTAAAGCGTATCGTTATCTTTAAACAATAATTTTACACATTCTTGTATTTTGCCATTGCTATTTATTTTTTGTAAACCAGCAAAGCGACCTATGCCATGGTCAATGTGGGTAATGTAATCGCCAGGATTAAGGGTTAAAAGTTCTTTAATGGTAAAGGCTTCGGCACTTTTATGTTTTACTTCTTTTAATTTAAAACGGTGGTAACGTTCAAAAATTTGATGATCGGTATAAACGGCTAATTTTAAATCGTGGTCTATAAATCCTTCGTGAATGTTAAGCGCCACGTAATCAATTAAGGTATCGTAAGTGCGATGTTCTTTGGCTAAAAGATCGTTAAAAATAGTAATTAATCTATCGGCTTGTTTTGTGTTGTCGGTTAAAAAATAATTGGTATAACCTTTGGTTTTATTTTCTTTAAGATTGGCTATTAGTAAATCAAAATTTTTATTAAACGAGGGCTGAGGTTGTTGATTAAACACCATTTTATCCAACGATAAAACAGATTTTATGCCATACTCAAAGCAATTATAATTTGTTAATTGAACTTTTAATTCGTGTGAAGAAGCATAAAGTTTTTCGGGAGGAAGTTGTGAAACTTCGCCCTTATGGCTATCAAAAGCGGTGATGGCTTTTTCTAATTTTTTATCAAAAATATCTAAGGTATATTCTACATCTTCAACAAATAAAAGCGAATTTTGCGCATCAAAATAATTTAAAAGAATGGCTTTATCCTCGGCAAATAAAGTAGAGTTAATATTGGGAATAATGGTTACAAAATCAAACGTAGCGGTGGATAGTTGCGAACTTGGGTCGAAGGTTTTAATAGCATCTACATCGTTACCAAATAACTCTATACGGTAAGGGTATTCGTTTGCAAAGGAGTACACATCTACAATTCCGCCTCTTATAGAAAACTGACCAGGTTCAAACACAAAATCAACATGCTCAAAACTATACGATTCTAAAAACTCTGAAATAAAATCAATACTTAGCTTTTCGCCTTTTTTTATTTGAAGCGTATTTTGTGCTAATTGTTTTTTAAGAGTAACTTTTTCGCACAAAGCTTGTGGGTAAGTAACTACAATGCCGTTAAAGGTTTCTTTACTTAATAGGTTTAAAACTTCGGCACGCTCTTGTATATTAGCGTTGGTTGTTTTTTCTATTTGATAAGGTTGGCGGTACGATTCTGGAAAAAAAAGAAGTCGGGTTTGGGGCAATAATGTTTCTAAATCATTTAATAAATAGGCTGCTTTTTCTTTATCAGCCGATATTAATAAAATACTTTTTTTAGTAGTTGCGTGTAACGATTGTATAAAAAAAGACAAAGCGCTTCCGTTAAAACCTTGTAACCACAGGTTTTTTTGTTGAGTTTGGATTTTAGAAGTATAAATTCCAAATAAAGCGGAATTTTGAGCCATTTGTGAGGCTGTAAATTTAAGGAATTAAAATGTATGTAACCACCAAAACTAAATTAAAAAATTAGTGCGTTAAAAAAGCACTCAGTTACTTATACTTTGTAATTTTATTTGGCTTACTACACAAAAAACAAACGCTTGTTTGGTGTTATGCCTAGTGCTTCTTTCCATTGTCATTTTTCGTCCTGTTATTTTAAAGCTTTTACCTTGTCCAGTGTAATAATTTGATTACTCTCAATAACCTTTACTGTTGGTGGTTCAGAGAACTTAAATGTTTTCAATTCGTCTATTAAATCGTTGAAGTCGTTGCTTGTTGCTACGATAACATTGTCAAGCCCGATAACGTCCCCGCTTTTAATTTTTGCTTTCACACTTTTCGCTTCGTTTACTTCAAGTGTCACCAAATAGCTTAATGCTTTTCTGTGAACATATTTTAAAGCGATTGCCTCTAAGTCAGCTTGCTTGTAGCGTTCACGCAAACTTGTTTTTGCCGAAATACAGATTGGTCCACGCTCAGCTGTATAAAACATTAGGTCGTAAATTACATTTGGAACAAACGCAACTTTTGCACTCATATATAAAGGCAAAATATTTTCTCTTACGAAAAGTGTTGCCAAAATGTATTCAAATATTTTTCCGTTTAAATTATTATTTCCTTCGGGATGCTTTTTAAATGTCTCCCAATATCTCATTATATAATCCGATGGCTTTTTATACTTAACGGTCGTAAAACTTGGAAATAGACTATCAAAAACTACTTCCGCTTTATTGTCTTTACCTATCGTTATTCCTAATTGGTTTAATTTATTCATTTATCTAAAATTAGTTCTAAAATTTTCGTTGCTGTCGCCTGTATTGCAGGTACGGCAACGGAGTTACCGAATTGCTTGTAAGCTGAAGCGTCTGCAA
>JAYTRS010000162.1:0-1825 GCA_043746065.1 Bacteroidota bacterium
GTAAATATTGGCACAGGTTACGAATTATTTTTAAAAAGAGTAAGCTTTTTTTTAGATTATAAAATGCGTGTAGGTTTTACGGATGGCAAAAAACAATTAAACATTATTGACGTATGTTTTGGTGGAGGGATACGCTATAATTTAAAAGCACCAAGCATTTACAAGTTATTTAGAGGTACTAGAAGCAGGTATTTGTTACAATAAATTAATCTAATAATATAAAATGTATAGACTTTCCTTTTATTTCTCTTTTTCTTCTGTATTAACTCGCAAAAAATCTATAATACAAACTTTATAAAATAAAGTTAAACAGTCTCTATCTTATTTACGGTATTTAACAATAAAAAATCAACCATTACTAAGGCCGCCATACTTTCTACAATTGGCACAGCACGAGGTAATACACAGGGGTCGTGCCTACCCTTAGCTTCTAAATTAATAGCTTGGCCTTTTGTATTAATACTTGTTTGGCTCTGCATAATAGTAGCTACGGGTTTAAATGCTACGTTAAAATAAATAGGCATACCATTGCTAATACCGCCCTGTATGCCACCACTATTATTAGTATAAGTTGTTTGATGTTTATTATTTATTTGTTCGTTTGTTGGCACAAATACATCATTCAGTTCTGCCCCTGTTTTATTAATACTATCAAATCCACTACCAATTTCAAAGCCTTTTACGGCGTTTATACTTAACATGGCATGGCCTAATACGGCGTGTAATTTATCAAAAACGGGTTCACCCAAACCAACGGGGGCATTTTGTATAACACATTGTACTATACCACCAATGGTGTTGCCTTGTTTTTTTATGTGTTCGATATACGTAATCATTTGTTGTGCTACCTCATCATCAGGACATCTTACAACGGTATTTTCTATTTTAGTTAAATCAAGTTCTTCAAAAGTTTTATGTAATTTAATATGACCAACTTGTTTTACAAAGGCATTAATACTTATGTTTTTTGTATTTAAAATTAGTTTTGCAATAGCGCCGCCTACTATTCTGCAGGCTGTTTCGCGAGCACTACTACGTCCACCACCACGGTAATCTCTAACACCATATTTTTGTTGATAGGTAAAATCGGCATGGCTAGGGCGATAGTTATCTTTTAAATGTTGGTAATCGTTACTTTTTTGGTTTTGGTTTTTTATAATAAAGCCAATAGGTGTGCCTGTTGTAAGTCCTTCAAAAATACCCGATAAAAATTCAACGGTATCGCTTTCTTTACGTTGAGTGGTAATGTGCGACTGGCCTGGTTTTCGCCTATCTAATTCGTTTTGAACAAAATCAATATCTATTTTTAAACCCGCAGGGCATCCATCAATTATGCCGCCAATGGCTGTACCGTGACTTTCGCCAAAGGTTGTTAGTTTAAAAATTTGTCCAAATGAGTTGCCAGCCATAGCTTGTAAAGTTATAATTTGTTTGATATAAAAACAAAAAACCCTTCTCAATACTTGAGAAGGGTTTTTATAAAAAGAAATTTATTTACTAGAAATATAAGTTAAAACGTAAAGAACCTGTTGGACCCCAAACAGAGTTTTTTCCATCAGTATCTAAAGTAAAGCCACTTTGTTTTGAACCTTCAATAACAGTAGTACCAACAGTAGGACTAGATGCATTACCTACAGATTCGTAAGTAGTTTTAGTTTTACCTGTAGTTGTTAAACCTAAGCCCCAACCAAACTCACCACCAATACTCATTTTAGGTAAAATAAAATACTCAGCTCCAATAAAGCCACGTACACCAAATGAAAATATAGTTCCTTGTTTAATTTCGGTTGCACGAGCAGCACCTAAAACACCTTGAATATTAGTT
>JAYTRS010000163.1:0-1824 GCA_043746065.1 Bacteroidota bacterium
TTTAAGCATTAAGTTAGACTTAAATATTTTGCACGACGAAAAAGTAATAAGTGTGATAAGGATTAAAAGAATTTTTTTCATATGTAAATTTTAGTAGCCGTTTCGTTTTAAGAAACAGAGCTATTTTATAAACGTTTAATTACAAATATAATATTTTTTTAGGTTTTAAACATGCTTTTAAGATGCTGGATATTCAATTCGGGCATGATAAATAGTCATTAATCGTTTTTTAAATATTTTTTTTATGGTGGTAATGTCCTTAAAGGTAATATCTGAGTTCATTAACTGATTTTGCGCAATTTTGTAGTTAATAATACTATCTACTAAATCGTTAATAGCTAATACATCGTGTGTTTTTAAGCTTCGCGATGCGGCTTCAACACCATCTGCCATCATCAGCACAGCGGTTTCTTTACTAAAAGGTATGGGGCCTTTGTATTTAAAGTCAGCGTCATTACCCGCAGTATCTTTAGTGGTTTTATTGTATAAATTTAAAAAATAACCTACCGAGGTGGTGCCATGGTGGGTACGAATAAAATCAATTATTTGTTCGGGGAGTTTATTTTTTTTAGCTAATTCAATACCTTTTATAACGTGGCTAATAATAATTTTGGCACTTTCTAAAGGTTGCATTTCTTGATGAGGGCTGTAACTATTGCCTTGGTTTTCGGTAAAAAATTTGGGGTTGTAAAGTTTGCCAATATCGTGGTACATAGCCCCCGTGCGCACTAAAAGCGTATTGCCACCAATGTAATAAATGGCTTCTTCAGCCAAATTGGCTACTTGCAGACTATGTTGAAAAGTGCCCGGCACTTCTTGTGATAATTGTCGTAGTAGGGGTTGGTTTAAATCGCATAACTCTAGTAATTTAAAATCGGATATAAAACCAAATAGTTTTTCGGAAATAAAAATTAATGGATAGGCCAATAATACCAATAATGCACTTATTATAAAAGGTACGTATGCCGATATTTTTTTTACCAGTAAGGGTGTACCAAAGGCATATTGATAACACACAAAAACCAACACATAAAATATTAAAACTATTGCTGCAGCATTTACAATTTGCTGGCGTTTACGCATATCGGCAACGGCAAACAGTGTGCCAATACCTGCTATGAGTTGTAATAAAATAAATTCTAATTTATCCACCATAAAAAAACTACACAATAGCAAGGCCATTAAATGTGTAAATAAAGCTGTTCTACTATCAAAAAAAACGCGTACAATAATGGGTACTAAAGCGTAGGGCAAGGCAAAAATTAATAAACCATATTTTTTAAAAATAAATGTATTAAGGCAGCTAATTACTATAATTAAGTATAAAAACAAAACGTGTTTATTTTGCCCAAATATTTGTTTTCTAAAAAAGGCTAAATACACTAAGAGTACTAATAAAATAATGCCCACCAATATTAATTTAGCAAGCGTTGTTTTAAAATTAGACGAACTATTTTTATTTTGATTATAAAAGTAATTGTTTATTAAAAAACGCTTGTTATTTGTAAGCTGCTCGCCCTGCTTAACAAGTACTTGTCCCTTTTTATAATTATTTTTATAAATAGAAATTTGCTCTATTTTTAAATTTTTATAGGCTAGTGTTTTTTGTGAGTTTTGATACAGCGTGATGGCTAAAAAATTTAAATAACTGGGCAAAGTGCTGGCACTTATATTTTTGTTTTTTAGTTGGTTTTCTAAAAACTGAGCGACTGTTTTTATGGTAAAAAAATTATAATATACGATGGGTTGAGCATAATTACCTTGTTGTAATAAACATGTTTTATTCGGTTTTAAGTCCTCATCAATACTCTCTATAACACCAAC
>JAYTRS010000164.1:0-5913 GCA_043746065.1 Bacteroidota bacterium
GTTTATTTTTGGCGTGTAAGTCGCGATAGTATTAGCCCAACTGTTTCGTTTTTGTGGCGCGAAAGCTCGTTTCAAACCATTGGTATTAAAAGAGGCTGGGGGCAAGCCCATTTTAATCAGTTTAAAAACAATGGCTATCAATTTGTTAACTATAACGTAGCGCAGCGTAAATTTTTATTTCAAAATAATAAAATTGGTATAGTGTGTCGTAATGCTCAGTACCCATATATTGATCCTAATGCCATTAACTTAATATACAACAATGCTATTATTGAACATTGGGGTTGCGCACCAAACGGTTGGAATATTGCAGTGTTTGATAGTGTAAGCGGCCAACCATGGCAAACCGTAGGTATTAATTATCCTAATGGTGGCCCTGCCATAAATAACAATTGTATATGTTACGACAATCAAATATTTAATACCTTTTCGTTTGGTTCGGCGGGCAGTGGTGATATAGATTGTAGCAACCCAAATTGGCGCAACGATTTACAAAACTTTTTAAATACCATACCCGTAAATAATTATGTATTGGCTTACACCTTACAAAATGCAGATAAATCAAGCTACAGTAGTAATCTATACAAAGCTTTTGATGCCATTGGCGTAAATAGTATTAGAACCACTGCCGATACGGTTCCTTATATTTTATTTGGTAAAAATGGTAGTCCGCAACTTGGGCAGGAGGTAAAAGGTGCATTTAAGTATAGCACCATATTGTTAAAAGATAGTTTAGTTACTAAATGGAATAAAGGTTACGTAGCCTCAGAAATTATTGGCCCTGGTTATAAATGGAATAGCTTACACTGGCGTGTACAAAGTATTGATGCCACTTTGGGCGACACTACTATTTTAAAATTAGTAGGTATTAAAAATAACGGACAAATAGATACCCTACAAACATTTACCCAAGATAGTATTGATATATACGACCTCGATAACTATGTAAAAGCTACAACTTACCCTTATTTAAAACTAATTGCTTTTATGAAAGACAATATTCATCACACATCGCCACAACTAAAACGCTGGCAAGTGTTGTACGATGAAGCCCCCGAATGCGCCATAAACCCTTTAAAAGGCTTTGCTAGTATTAACGATACCTTACAAGAAGGTGACGTGGTTACCTTCAAATTTCCTATAGAAAATATTGGCATTAAAAATTTTGACGATAGCCTTGTAGTTACTTATTGGATTGAAGATAATGCTCGTAACAAACATTACTTACCACAAAATTTAAAACGCAAACCATTTTTACCAGGGCAAATAATTATTGATACCGTTAAAATAAATAGCTACCAATACACTGGCAATAATATTTTGTGGATATATGTAAACCCATCTTCTAATAGCAAATATCAAAAAGAACAATATCAGTTTAATAACATTGGTAGGTTTCCGTTTAAGGTTAATAAAGATATAACTAACCCTTTATTAGATGTAACCTTTGATGGTGTGCGTATTTTAAATGGCGATATTGTTTCGGCAAAACCAAACATATTAATTACCCTAAAAGACGAAAACCAATTTTTAGCACTAAACGATACCAGCGCCTTTAGCGTATTTATACAAGCGCCTAACCAGCCTCAAAAACGTATGTTTTTTGTTAACGATTTACATTTTACCCCTGCCAATTTACCAAAAAATAGTTGTAGTATTACCTATAACCCTGCCTTGTTAATTGATGGAAAATATACCCTCTTAGTTCAATCAAAAGACAGAAGTAAAAACAACAGCGGCTCGCAAGATTACCGCATACAATTTGAAATAAATAATAAGCCCACTATTACCAATGTTTTAAATTACCCCAACCCATTTAGCACCAGCACACGCTTTGTGTTTACTTTAACCGGTAGCGAAATACCCGAAGTATTTACCATACAAGTAATGACAATAACAGGTAAACTTGTGCGCGAAATTACCCGAGCCGAATTAGGAAACCTACACATTGGGCGCAATATAAGCGATTATGCTTGGGATGGTAAAGATAACTATGGCGATAAATTAGCCAATGGCGTTTATTTATATAAAATAGTAACCAAACTTAATGGGCAAAATATTGATAAAGCAGGCACTACCGCCGATAAATTTTTTGTAAAAGACTTTGGTAAAATGGTGCTAATGAGGTAATTATTATGCCTTAGAAAAATCTTCAGCTTTTAGAACCCTTAAAAATTAATGTATAGCCTTATAACTAAACCTTATAGCCGTATATTTTATCTAATGCGGTAAATATGGCATAACATAAGGTATATATTTAACACCATATATCGAATATTTTAGAGTATGCGGCGTATATTTAAGCTCAAGTTGTAAATATGACATAACACAAAGTATATATTTAACACCACGCCTCAAATATTCTAAAGTATATGGTAAATATTTCACTTCAAGAGGCGTATATTTTACCTTAAAAAGCAAATATTTAATACTATTTAGATGTTTTAAATAGAAAAATTAAAAGTTTAAAAAAATCATCGCTCAATTTCGCATGTTGGTCTAAATTTTTTAGTAAATGAAAATTAACATTTGTTTTTATTGTTATTTTTTGTATGTTTGTTATTACAGTTTTCTTATACAAATCATTATATAAAAATACACAATATGAGATTATTATGTTTGTTCTTAATTTTTGCAACAAGTGCTCTAAATTTAGCATACAGTCAAGTACCAAAATTAGAAGATAAAATTGCTTCTACAATTGTTATTGGTTTCCCCAATATCACTAATCAGCAATTAAGCAATATAAAAACCGAGTTTTTAACTAAAAGCCAAGTTGTTAGCGCCGTGTTTGTTTATAGCAATCATAATGTAATGCTTGTAAATATTGATACTCAACAAAATGAATTTAAACAGTATTACGATTTATTAAAAATTATTAGTCCGTTTTACGATACTGACAAATGCTACTTTAAGCCTACTTATGTGTATTCTGAAATAAATAATGATATATCAAAGTTTAACACTTTTATTTTAAAATAGCTTAAACGAATAAAACACTTCTTTTTTAAAACAATAAATACTGGTAAAAATGATGAATATATTAACTAACAATTAAGAAAAATAATAGTTATACATGAAAAAAAATTACGCTTTTTTGTTCTTTATTTTTGCTTCTTTTGCATTAAAAAGCCAAAATATTAATATGGCAAATGGTTCGGTAGTAGTTACTTGCCCGGGCCCTGCTAATTTTTATGATTCGGGTGGTGCTGGTGGAAGTTATGCGAATAGCCAAGATTTTACTTTAACCATTAGCCCAAGCACCGCTAGTTTATGTTTGCAATTAGCATTTACAACTTTTTCTACCGAAAGTTGTTGCGATAACTTAAAAATTTACGACGGCAATAGTACCGCGGGTACACTATTAGGTACTTTTGCTGGTTTTACAATACCTCCTACATTAACATCATCAACAGGGGCATTTACCTTTGTATGGCATTCAGATGGTTCTGTTACTTATCCTGGTTGGGCAGCTACCTTAAGTTGTGTAACTTGCCCACCACCACCAGCATATTATACAATGAGTAATGGTACCGTGGCCTTAACTTGCCCACCAACTTACTCCGTTTTTTACGATAGTGGTGGGGGCGCCAGTAATTATTCAAATAGCGAAGTTTTAATAAAAACATTTACCGTTCCGGCCGGAAATTGCTTGAGTTTTAATTTTACTGCTTTTAGTACCGAATCGTGTTGCGACTCCTTACGAATTTTTGATGGTCCAAACACTTCAAGCCCTTTAATGGGTGCATATAGTGGTGCAACTGGCCCTGGCCTTGTAACGGCAAGTGGTACCTCTATTACATTTAGATTTAGATCGGACGGTTCGGTAACCAACCCAGGCTGGACAGCTACCATAAGTTGCGTGCCATTATGTAGTGGTATGCCCACAGGTGGTACGGCAAGTTTAATAACTACACCTTGCCCACCCAGTGGGTCGGTAAATATTACAGTAACAGGTGCTTCCACTGCTGGATGCGGAATAATAACTCAATGGCAATCTGCACCTGCCTTAGCTGGTCCTTGGGCAAATGTTGGTAGTACAAATGTAAGTACACTTACTGTACCTACTAGTGCCAGTACGTATTATAGGCAATTAATATCGTGTGGTGCCAGTACTGCTAGTAGTAGTGCCGTTACTGCTTCAAGTTATTCAATACCTTGTTCATTATCTACATACACAGCTGCTACAACTACCTATAGTTTTGAAACTTTTGTAGGAACAGTATTGCCTACAACGGATGATATTTTATTTGCCACGTTTGTAAATTTTGGGTTTACCTTTTGTTTTGGCGGTAGTCAGTATTTTGGAGGTTATGTAGCTAGTAATTGTGCTTTTGTGCTTGATGCTGTGCCTTGTAACCCAAACATAAGCAGTAGTACCTATGCTTCTGGTGGTGCAAGTACAGGCTATACAATTCCTAATCCTGCACCTATAAATGGTACCTCTTTGCCAAGAAATGCTATTTTAGGACCTTGGCATGATATTAACCCTGCTTCAACAGCTACGGTAGCCTCAACTCGCATTGCATTTACTATTTTAGGAGTGGCACCTAATAGAAGATTTATTGTTAGTTACGAAAATATTCCTATGTACTCTGCTGCTTGCGAAACAGTTGCTGCTCAACGTTTTACCTCTCAAATTAAACTGTTTGAAACATCGAATAGAATTGAAATTCATGTGGGGAATAAACAGGTTTGTCCTACTTGGAATAACGGACAGGCTGTAATGGGCTTACATAGTTTTGACGGTACAATATATGTTCCACCAGTAAATGCAACAGCACATAATGCAGTGGTTTCGCCTGGGCCATATAATCAATGGACAATGACAAACACAGCCTATAAATTTGATTCGCCATGCGCAGCCAATAGTGGTCCTTGCGTAGTTTTACCCATTGGTTTTAAAAGTTTTTATGCTGAAAATATTTCAAGTATTAATAAACTTACTTGGCAAACAGAGGAAGAACGTAATATTAAAGAGTTTATAGTGGAACGAAGTACTGATGCCGTTAACTTTAGCACTATTGGAAACCAAACAGCAAATAATAAAGCTTCTACCTACATTTATAATGATAATACCTTTAAATCAAACGTAATAAATTATTATAAAATAACGGCTGTTGAATATACTGGCGAACGAAAAAGTACATTTATTATTCCGGTGGGGGGTGTTTACGATAACTTAAATATATCAGAAATATTTCCAAATCCAACAAAGGATAAATTTACAATTTCAATTACCTCTAAAACAGCAAGTAATTGTACTTTAACAATTAAAGATATGTTTGGTAGAGAACTAAAAAAATCTAATCAAATTATTAATGCCGGTTTTTCGCAACTCAATATAAGTTGTAACGAGTTAAGTTCAGGGATATATTTTGTAGATATAGCTGACATTAATGGTAAAATAATGTCGCAACAAAAATTAATAATTGGTAATTAACTATTGCTAATAAATTGATTGAGCGATTTTTAGTTAAAAACTATGCAGTTTTTAACACGTTATTACTCACAAAAAAAGCAATCAAGTATTTGTTTTGTGTAAAATATTTTGTAAATTCGCTAACAGTAATTTAACAATTTAAAAACAAATGATTTTAGTTTTTATAATTTTAGCTTATTTAATTGGCTCTATACCCACTGCGGTATGGCTTGGTAAACATTTTTATAATGTGGATGTGCGCGAGTTTGGAAGCGGTAATGCTGGTGCTACTAATACCTTTAGAGTATTGGGTAAAAAAGCGGGCATTCCGGTACTAATTATTGATATTTTAAAAGGTAGTTTAGCTGTAGCTTTAGCTTATTTTAGTAATTTAACCACACATAGTAATGATTTTATAAACCTACAATTAGGCTTAGGGGTTGCCGCATTATTGGGGCATATATTTCCGGTATTTGCAGGCTTTAGAGGTG
>JAYTRS010000165.1:0-5908 GCA_043746065.1 Bacteroidota bacterium
GAAACTTTTATACCACAGGGCTTTAGTCCTAATGGCGATGGCATAAACGAAACCTTCATTGCAAAAATAGTAAATGTAAAAACTGCTAAACTAATGATATTTAATAGATGGGGTAACGAGGTATTTAAAACAAGTTCCACCGCTCAAAATGACCTAACACTTTTAATTTGGGACGGAAACTACAAAGGACAACTTATGCCAAGTGCTACTTATTTTTACATCATAGAAACCGAAACACTAAACGGAGAGTTTAAAAATTACAAGGGCTTTGTGGTGTTGCTAAAATAACTTGTTTTAATTAAGTGTAATTTTTTCAATAAATGATTGATAATCATTTGAGAGTTTTATGAAGTAAAAACCTCTTTTAAAGTCAGTAAGATTAATTTCTTTTGTAAATTCTTGTTCAAATATTTTTGTGTCATAAATCTTTTCTCCCAATAGATTAAATATCTCAATAGAATTTACATAGCTTGTATAAGCCACGTTAACTAAGCCATTTGTAGGGTTTGGATAAATTTTTATTTGATTTTCATTTAATGTATTGTTCTTTATCCCTACTGAGGAAATTGGGCAACCGTTGGTATTACCTGCACTACATAAAGGAAATGCAGTTAAAGTAGAACTCATTGCATATAAATAATTTGGCAAACAATTAAATGGATTAGGACTTATATTTATGTTATTTAATAATTCGGGGGAAACTGGCAGTGCAGGAATTTTTGGAAAGGGCGGAAAGCAACTTATGTTATTATTACTACAATCCAAGTCAGTAAGCGAGTTGGGAAGGGTTGGTAAACTTGATAAAGAATTATTATTACAATATAAATACTCGATTGAATTTGGTAAAACAGGGAGATTGATTAAATTATTATTATTACAAATAAAACTAATGAGTGAATTTGACAAAACAGGAAGGGTAGATAAAAAATTATAAGAGCAATTAAGATAGGTTAAAGTGTTTGGCAAACTTGGTAATGAAGTTAAAGAGTTATTTTGACAAGCTAAAGACTTCAGGGAATTTGGCAAAGTAGGTAAAGATGTTAAAAAATTATTTTGGCATTGTAAATTGTTAAGTGAATTAAAATATTGAATACCATCTAAGTTTGTAATCGCTTGAGAAAATACATTTAATATTTGAGTACTTGTAGTAACCAATGTATTTGTTATATTTAACGAACTACCATTCATAGCACTTGGTATAATACTTTGTAAATAAGAAACAAAATTAGCATCAGGTATTAACACATAAGTTTGCGCTTTTGTTTGGAAAGATGCAATCAATAAAAAAATAAACAATTTTTTTTTCATTTTTTAACTGCTTTAAATCTAGTACTTGAAATAAATCTAAAATAAAGGTAATTATAAATATTCATAAATAAAAAACAATTCTATTTACTTTTAATTTAAAAATAGTTGAATAAAAAACTAATACTTTATTCAATTCCCTCCTCTCAAACCAACTAAAATTTTTCATTTTCAAAAAATACCCAAAATATTTTCTCTAAAATCCACACAATTAGACAAAAACTAAGATTCCACAAACGAACCTACCACAATCAAACATCTAAATCAATTTTACCTTACTTAAATAAATAGTAAGATTTGTAAAAATTCGTCAAAAAGTGAATCAAAGTGTTTAAAGTAAAAAATGAGAATGTAACCTTATGTAATTAATTACGTTAAAGCATATAGAAACAAGCAGAAAGAAAAAATAAAAATTACCCAACCCTTTCTTTAGTTGTTTCGTAATAATAGAAAACAAGCAAAAACAAAACCTATGTGAAGAGTAGTATTTAACTTTAAAAACCGTAGGTTATGGACGAGCAAAAAAACACTTTTAAAAAAAGTGTAGTTATCAAAAATTACAAGTTAAAAGAATTAGCGTATCTGTATTGTGTATCTAACTACCGAATGAGAAAGCTGATTTTTAAAATTAAAAAAGCCATAGGCAAACGAGAAGGTTATTTTTATAGTACCGAGCAAGTAGAAAAAATATTTCGGCTCATAAAATTACCCTCCCAAAAAAGATTACCCTAATAATGTTCCTCGCATTATTTAAAAAATAAAAAAGTTACACCCTCAACGTTTCCTCAAACGTAGTAACTAAAAAAATAAAATTGTACCTCATACAATTTTAAAACACCAACAAACCTTCAACAAAAAAAACAAAAACAGGATTTATTATTGGCAATAACAAAAAAAGTTTGCATACCTATTTATGCTAACCTAAAAATTTTTGTTATGAAACTGTTTCAATTATTAGTATCGGAAAACCTCAGTGCAGTGTTTCTATACTTCATCGTCTTATTCGCTAATATAGATTATACGGGCGTTATAGACTATGCGTTAAAAGCTTTAGTAGGTAGTATTATATGGTTTGTATTCAAACTATTGGGGGATTACCTATTCCATAAATTAAAAGAAAAATTCGACAAAAATAACAATCCTAAAAACTAAAGGTTATGAACCCACTATGGCTGATATTATTAGTAAGCGGAGGCGCATTGTACTTTTCAAAATTGAATGAAACAGGCAATAACTTATCCATTACCATTTTAAACATAGATACGTTTAAAATAGTAAGTGGCGCACTACAACTGGCTGTGAATGTGGCTTTAGACAACCCTACTAATAACAGTATCACGATTAAAAAACCTAACCTCAAAGCTTTTTATAAAGGCAATGAAGTGGGGAATAGTTTACCAAGTGGCGAAAAAATAAAAATAAATGCAAACTCCAGAACCCTTATGAAAGATATAAACATACAAATACCCTTCAGCAATTTGCCAAGCGTAGTAATGAGTTTAATAACTAATAGTGGAACAAAAAACATAGCCTTTGACATAGAAATAAATACCCAAGTAAACGGTATATCTATCACGCAGAAAAAAACACTTTTTATTTAAGGAGGCAAGGCACAGGATAAAAAGACACAGGACAAAAGATTAAAAAAAAGAAAAAATGGAAAATTCAATCAACATAGAAAACATAGGTTATACTGCCAATAACAATCCTTCACGAGCCACAAGGAGCGGGGAAGAGTATGAGGAACTTCTCCCTGCTCCCGACTGGCATACTGAAATTGTAAAGCGTAATGCCGATGTGAGCCAAACTGTAAAAGCAATGCAAACCCTAATAAAAAACACGGCTTGGCAAACAACAGCATTAAGTAAACGCTTAGAGGCAAACGATATATATACCACTTGCAAAAACATTTGGAACTTTTTATACAGCCATTGCAAGTACAAAGAAGATGATGAGGGAGAGGAACAATTACGCACACCTGCCCTTAGTTGGAAAGTAAGAACAAGCAGGGGAATTGACTGTGATGACTTTTCAATATTTACCTCTTCGATACTCTACAACTTAAACATACCGCATTATTTACGGATTGCTAAGTACGATAACAAAACCTATTTCCAACACGTTTACGTTGTTGTACCGCAAACAGATAAAAAATACATTACCATAGATGCCGTATTAGATGAATACGACACAGAAAAAGAGCCAACAGAAACTAAAGACTTTATTGTTATGAATACAACCAACCTAAACGGAATAGATGTAACCGTGTTAAGCGGTATCCTGTTAAACGTACTTACGATACAGGTTTAGGAATTTTACCAAAAGGAACAACAAGCGATGAGGAGTTAAAAATTACACCTACGGAAAGTGTCGTGAGTAGTGAAAAACATTTTACAAGCGTACTAGAAAGAGAACGCCAAATTTTAAACTTAGACAACGACTTAAGAAGACTAACCACTGAAAATGAAGAGTTAAGAAAGAAAAACAAAAAAAAGAAAGATTATATTTTAGAGTTAGAAACCGAAATAGAAAAAATAGAAAAAGGTAAAAAAAATTCATTGGGTAATATTTCATTAGGTATTGTCGCTTCAAATGCCTTTGAAAACTTAGCAAAAAGTGAATTTGGTTTGGGTTTATTAAAAGGAATAGGTATGAAACAAGAAGCCATTAACGGTTTATTGGGAATTGATATACGTGAAACAATAGAAAATAAAACACCCGAAGAACATTCAACGGCTACTATTATTACAAAGCCTAAAACCGAAAGTCCTACTAAAGATAAAAACACAAGCAATTTAACTAAAGAAGAAAAAGCAAGGCAATTTGTTTTAAAACACATCAACGATACAATGATAAGTGCAGATGACACTATACTCCGTTTGTATTATGAACTTGTGGTAATGCTTGGCAAAAACCTTTTAAAATTACAACAGGTGTATGTAGCGGTAAAACATAATGAAGAACAAATAAAAACTTCGCAAACAACAGCTACAACACAAAAAAACGAAGCACAAAAAAATAAAACGGATAGTGAAGATGAGGGCGATATTAAAAATGAAAACCCAAACAATAATCCCGACTTAAACGATAGTTCCTAAGAATAAAAAAATAAAAAACAACAAAGCTTAAAAAAAATAAAAAAATGAAACACGAAATAACCATTGGCATAGAGGCTCAAAGTGAGCAACAAGCCGTAGAAATTGCAAAAGCATTAATTGAAATAAAAAATAATTTGTCGGATAGTGATTTAAAAGACTTAGCAAAACTTTTAAAATCAAATCCAAGCATTGTAAAAACAGCAAAAAAACTTTTATCCTAATTAATAAAAATTGCTACAACTATTAGTTAATAGTTATTAGGGAATAGATATTAGAAAAACAAAAAAAACAAAATGAAATTTAAACTTCATAATAACCCCACAAAAGATTTACTCATCAAAGCAGGAGTTGGGGTTGTTGTGGTATGGTTAGGAGATAAGGTTATCAAAAATCTAAAAAAAGATAATACCGAAAGCCAAGTTGAAACAAATACATCAGTAGGACAAGCACAAGGTTTACGCCAAGCAATAAACCCTTCGGGTAATAATTGGATGCGAAAATTTGACGGAACAGATACTACGGCGATTTTTTCAATAGCCAAAGAAATTACAGACATTGAAGCGGTAAGACTAAACTATAAAAATTTATATAACACTTCTTTATATGAAGATTTACAAGGCGAGCTTTCGGCAGAAGATTATCAAAAATTCTTGTCATTGGCTACAAAAGGAAAAGTTGGCCCGAAAAAATACGCTCCAACTCGTAACGATATATTACCAACCAATTGGGTAATTACTACCTCAAATGCTAATGTAAGAACTACGCCCCTTAAAACAAGTAAATACAATCCTTTAAACAATATTTTAAAGGTGGTGGCGATGGGTAAAATTTTAGGCATTACCACAGGCAAGTTTGTATATGATGAGCCAAACGATGTTGTTTTTATTGAGTTTTATGCTTTTACTACTAAAAAAGAAAAAAAAATATTCTATGTAGCCAAAAGCCAAGTAGAACTCCTAACACAAAAAGATAAATTAGAACGAGATAAAAAAGGTAAAACCCCTTTAGAAGTATTAGAGGGTATAGATGAAGTAGAAACCTTAGCGGTACACAAACAAGAGGTTATCAGTATAGAAGACGCAGAAATTTATACCGAAAATTTTAAAGCTGTTGGCATAGCCCCCAAAGGTATTATTATTGGGTTTCCAATAATGACCTTAGATACAGGTAAAGGCAAATATATTAAGGTTACAACCGTACAAGGATTAATTCGCTGGATAAAAGCGGAACTAGTAGTAATTAGAGATAGAAACATTTAATACGCTATATTATGGCACAAGACTATTTCTTGCGAGTACCAACGATTTTGGGACTGCAAGGCGCAATCGAAACACAAACACAACACCCACAACTGGTGGGTTCGCCCAATGATGGTGGAACTGATAAACGAGTTAAATACGTAATGCAGTATTACGATATTGCCGTTAAGGTGGGCAAACTATTTAATTTAAACCCTTTAATGATTTTAGCACAGGCATCTGTGGAATCGGGTTGGGGAACAAGTT